>NZ_JBQSVO010000074.1:0-19108 GCF_052376275.1 Pseudoalteromonas sp. AOP7-A1-14
CTTTACTCACGCAAAAATACATACAAGGTGAAAAGTTAAGTAAGGCAGAACGTATCTTTTTTAATCAAACAGTGAAACAATATCGAGAGCGGTTATCCAGTATAAGCTGGTTTATGCGTTTGTTAAATGAAGACATTGCACGAAGAGCAAACAAAGAAGATAAGTGTACAGGTCGGTTCTGGGAGGGTCGCTTTAAATCACAAGCTTTGTTAGATGAAGCAGCACTTGCAGCGTGTATGGCGTATGTGGATTTAAACCCGATTAGAGCTAAAATGGCCAAAACACCAGAAGAGTCTGACCACACCAGCGTACAAAAAAGAATAGACAGTGCAACGATAAGTAAGCAACCTAAACAGCTATTACGCTTTGCAGGTATGCCACGTCAAATTATGCCAAAAGGGCTACCGTTTGAACTTAAATCGTATCTTGATCTTGTTGATCTAACAGGACGAATAATGCGGGAAGACAAACGCGGCTGTATTGACAACAACCACCTTCCTATACTTGAAAGACTCAATATATCCCCAGAAAATTGGTTAAAGCTCACCACACAATTCACGCGCGTATTTCATGGTGCAGTTGGCCGGCCGTCATCACAAGTAAGTTATTGTGAGAACTTAAACAGAAAACGGCGAGCCAATATAAGTAATTGTGAAAAGCTATTAGCATAAAACTTAAATTACTTAGTCGAAAACTTGAAACGCAATTATGCAGTTATTTCTATGCGTGAAATTTGAGTTTAATAGTGATAATTACTTATTAACTGGATGAAATGAAGTAACGCAGTCGTAAAAAATCAATTATTAGTCTAAAAAAATAAATCTAGTGACAGAGCTTTGCTTGTTGAATTAGAGTGAGTGTCCAGTTTAGTTTGAATATAGCTAACCACTCCCACAAGCTCTCCTTGCTGGTTAAACATTGGACCGCCTGAATTGCCTTGATTGATCGCCGCATCTGTTTGTAAAAACTCAAGCTTAATATCATTGTTACTTGGGTGAATGCGCCTACCGCTTAAATGGCCAACGGTAAGCGTGTGACTCAAACCATAGGGGGTACCAATAATAAATACCTCTTCACCGATACTCGTTTTATCTGAATCAGCAATTTGTACGGCTTTAAAATCACCTTCATGACTAATAAGCTTGATTAAAGCGATATCAGCTGGCGCATAACTGGCTAATACTTTTGCTTGGAAGTGGCCACGTTTAGGCACATCAATAGTTAGCTCATCAGCGTTATCGACAACATGGGCTGCAGTTAGAATAAGCCCTTCGTCGTTAATAATCGTGCCCGTTCCTAAACTACTCGCGGTGGTATTAATCGCTTTATCATTTTGTATACGCTGTAAGTTTGTATCAGCGTAAATAACCACTACCGATTGATCGAGTTTTTATAGAAACTGCTATAATCCTTGGCTTGTGTAATGCTTGTTAATAAGCCCAAGCAAACTATTAATAATATTCTCATTGGTTATCCTTAGTATAAAACCTTTAACTAGTAGACCTCAGGAATTTATAAATGTACAGCGAGTCGTACTAATATGGTTACAAAGCCGAGTAAAAAAAATGAGCATGAGTATAAAACAGATTGTATAGGCCAATGCCATCGTTTAAAAGGTTATTGCACCGGCTGCGGGCGTACCAGTGAAGAGATTTTTGATTGGATTATTTTATCTGATAGCGAAAAAAAACGAATATTAGCAACACCGCGTACGGATAATTAACCCGTTCTGATCCCTTGTTTATACACGATTATCAATGCGACTAAGTGCCTACGCAGTTTGATTAACCACTAATAAGGTTTTTAAATAATAAAATTAGTGGGTTAGATATTTTTTTATAATTTTTTTTGTATGCTCGTCTGTTAAAATTCCGACATGCGTTGCATCAATCATATAGACTTGTTCAGCTTCTAATTGGGCTTCATAAAACAGCTGGCTTTTTAATGTTACCGCCCCATCATTTTTTTCAGAGATGATCATTTTATCCCCTGCATAGCTTGCAAGCAAAATATGGGAAAGTCCTTGCGCCATTTCATGCTCGTAAATACGTGATAAATATTGGCTTTGTGGATCCAGATCTCGCCAAACAGGAGCAACGACACTCGCATTTTCTACAGCGAAATGGGCAGCATTATCTCCTCCCCATGGAGTTGAGAGAGTGATAAACAAATCAATAAAGTTGGGGTGATTCTTATAAGCTAAAAATTGTATTGCACCGCGTGAGACTAGCCCGCCCATACTATGCGCTATAATCACTATATTGTTATCTCCACTTCGTTGCTTTATATCAATTAAAGCCTCGCCTAAATAATAAGCAGATACAGACAGTGAATTTGCGCTTGGGTAGTGGTGTAGAATAATTTGATACTTTTCTTGATCAATACTGGCTATAAATTGACGCCAAATAGCGGGTGAGCTATTGATCCCATGCACTAGCACTAAGGGGATTTTCTTATTGTCCCATTTATTTAATAAATATGTACCTGAACCAATATCTTGTGAAAAGCTATACGGTTCCCACATTCCTTTATATGCGTTTTCATTACTAAATCTTGCATCATCAAGTGTAACAACCTCTAAATAGTTGTGTTTAGGCAACAAGCTAGTTGTTTTTATATTTTCTATTGTTAAATCAAGCTGGTATTGGGTTGGCAGTGTTGTGCTAGTGAGTTTCAGCTTTTCTGCTGCAAGGCGGCTAGAATAACTATTATCGGCAACATCGCCTTGGGGCAGTTTATCAAGCTTGACTGTCGTTGCGATCGCTGTCTTTTCTCCTAGTTGATATTTATAGTCTTGATTCGCATCTTCAAAAGCAATTAAATCGTAATCACCTTGTGGAACAACAAAATAGACATTTTGGCCTGGCGCTGCTGTGCGATAAGCAAAAAATTCTGCATTATCATCTCTATCTTTTTTAAAAACTGAAATGATTAAATGAGAACTGCCTAAAGATTCAGCCGGCTCAATGTATGCCTTAATGACAAATTGGTTATTTTTAGCACGTTCTAATTCATCTTCTAGAGTAAACATAGAGCATGCTGTTAACATGAGCATCGCAATTAAACACCCTGACATCCCATGTAAGCGTTTAATTTTATTATATTTTTTATTCATACCAACAACTCCATTTGCTTCATAAACATCACTAACTTGAAACATGCATAGTTCAAGACATACTAGGTAAGGTAAATGTATTTCCTATAATATCAATAAGTAAAAAGTTAAGGCTAACAAGCAAGAACGAAAGTCGTTACATATCGCCATAAATTCTCAGCTGTATACGCCGTGAGTTAATACACAAATGTAACTTGCATTAAAATATGCTAATTCGTAGCAACATATTTAATACCTAGAAAAAACGTGAGTAAATTAAACTAAGCGAAAAACTTGTATCGCTATCAACCAAAGGACTGTCACTAATGCTCGAACCATGCATTGTGTAGTCAAGATTCAAGCGTGTAAATCCACCAAGAAATATTGGTGTGCCAATTGATAATCCAATCTTAGTATTTATAGCACTATCAGCTTCATAAGCAGGACGAAAGTCACCGACTTCATGCGCACCAACACCATAATAATAATTTACATGATTCGCATCTAAATAACTGACACCTATGGTCGGCTCAATAAAGATTGGGCCTTGCTTAAAAGCACGTCCAATTGATGATTTTATCTCATAACCGTCAGATCTGTTTAATATGTCAAACATTGATGACAAATTCACTTTCCAGTTACTTTTTTGATAAGTTAGTCCAAAGCCACCATCAAAGGAGAATTTCCTTTCGTCCATACCTTCAAATATATCACTATCGTTACTGTCAAAACCTTGAAACCTTGGTGCGGCTTGTATGGCAAGCTTGAAACCTTCTTTTTGTATTAAATCATAACTAATAAAAGGGCCGAGTGCTGAAAATCGTTCACCTCTGTAACCTATAATAGGCAACGGGATAACACGGCGATCATAACCCTTGTAAAGCTCTTGATTGATACCAAGCCCAAAACCATATAACAACCCTTTTGGCTCAATTCGCTTTCGGATCTCACCTCGTTCATCTTCGCCTGTATTTGCAAAAGCAGATACACTGATCAATGCTGTTAAATTCAATAAACATGCTAAAAAATATTTCATATACTTTTCTTTTATCCTTTAATAATAATGAAGTTAACACAAGCGTATTGTCTATTCGATTTAACTATGCTGTTAAATTGTAAAAAAATGTTCTCGTCATCTAATAGTAAAATATAAATGGTATTTTAATCCCATAACGGCTTCATACTGACATTTAATATCGGCTTTTTAGTAACCAAGGTCGCTAATCAAAGCATTAATAAATACTCAGTAACTTAATATATGTCGTTGTTGTTTAAAAATAGCAGCAAAAGATGAGGTGTTACTTAAGTGAGAGGATAATACTTTGTGTGCACAACCACTTAATAAAAAAGGAGGCGAAGCTCCTTTTAAATCAGGTTAAATTCTATTTAGTTAAATTTGGATGCTCAACACCCATCCACGCTTTAAATAACGCCATTTGCTGCTCTGTTGCAGCTTTATTTGCCACTACTTTTTTAGGCTTATCAAAATCTTCAGAAAGCGTTAGCGTAGTTTGTTGAAGTGCATCTCGGCGTATAAAGTCAACAGTAACCTCATCACCTGCTTTAAAAGTTTCAAGGCTTGCAGTTAGATCTTTACCTACATGCTTTTTATTAAATGCGATAACTTTATCTTCACTTGTTAAGCCTGCTTGCCATGCTGCACCGCCACGACGAACATAAGAAAGTGTTAATAATCCACCACTATTTTTTGCAGTCGCATCAATACTGGCTTTATATTTAGCATCACTTGGGCGTTCAAAAACTAACCCAACTTTATTAAGTAATAGATCAAAATCGATATTGGCTGGTGCATCAACATTGCTTGCCCACCAATCGCTATAATCACGCCCTGTTAAATCATTTAGGATGCTTTTTACATTTTCAGCAGTAAAGCCTTTAGGTAGTTTATGCGTATTATAAAGTGCACGATGTACGTCACGATAACTTTGCTGACCATTACTTTGTGATAATAGGTTTATATCCAAAGCCATTGAAATCAATGAGCCTTCAGAGTAAATATTAGTACTGTAATTTCGTGCATGGTCGCCGCCTTGACCTATCCACTTATCGAAGCTGGTTGCAGTAGCGCTTTGTACTTCACGGCCAGGGGTTTGTAAGTGACGGTTGATGGTTTTGCTTAATACTTTAAAAAACTCATCTGTAGTTTCAATCCCTGAGCGCACCATAAGGTGATCTTCAAAATAGCTAGTTGAGCCTTCAGCAATCCACAGTAATTTTGAGTAATTCATATGCGTGTAATCATAAGGTGTTAAACCTTTTGGACGATATGCTTTTACATTCCAAGTATGAATAAATTCATGGGCAGCGGTGCTGATAAAGGCTAAATGGTCTTCACGCGATCCAAAACGATCTCTTGGCCGTTGTATAATGGTCGAGTTTATATGCTCCGTTGCCCCACCTGCTCCTGACGTTGCATGTACCATAAAGACATAACGCTCATATGGATAATCATCCCAAATTACATTACCGGTAGTGACTAGCTTTTTAAGGTCAGTTAGGACTTTTTCTACATCATAGTTTCCATCCCCCCAAATAACCAACTCATACTCTCGACCGTCAACCGTAAACTTATGAAGTTCGTTTATTCCCGTTTCAATAGGGGAATCGACTAGAATATCGTAATCTGCGGCTTTAAAACTGTGCTTTGAAGCGGCATTATCCATACCTGATACAGAGCGCCATTCTTTAGGTACGTCTAAATTAACTGTCACTGGTTCTTGTCTAAAAGACTCACTAAACATAAAAAATCCAGAAGCGTCAATAAAGGCGTGACTGTCATCAATATGGCGAGCTCTCTTACCTAGTTCGTTAGCATAAACTTGATAATCAACGCTCACTTCGGTCGGCTCATCTAAATGAATACGCCACGTACTGGCGTCTATTTTTTCCCATTTTAAAGCTTTGCCGTCTTCATCTTTGGCCGCAAAATAACGCACACCATTTGCTAAGTTTAACATTTCGTAACGACCTGTTCGCCAAGCAGGTAATTTTACATCAAGATGAGCTTGCGCAGTTTCAGGAAATTCAACATTTACATCGCCTAGGTGGTGCTCTGGCTGTGACACTGATAATGAATAATTTACATCAGCAAATACACTCGAAGAGAAGGCAGCCAATACCGACAGGGCTAATAACTTTTTCATAAACACGCTTTTTATTATTTAAAAATGATTAATTAAAGACTAACAATGATGGTATTGAATGTGAATTAAAAGCGATAAATAGCAGAACACATCAGCTCAATGAATAAAAAACCCAACTAAATAGTAAGTTTTGAACTTTGCGGGTATCGCTAATGAGCAACTTAATCTGGCAATTGAGCTTACTTTAAAAGATAAAGCCTCAGATGAAATAAAAGTAGTTAGGAATAATAATACAGAAAATGACCCAATTAATGCTTTGCTTGGTTTTGCTGTTGAGATTATTCGAATCATTACTAAAAATCTATGTATAGAACGTCAATCAGCTCAAAGCCTTTTAGGTTAATTAAATCAAACTATCTAAGAGTTAAATAATTCTATAATTGCCACTAATAAGCATTACGAATCAACAGGCCAGGAATTTGATAAACCTAATAAACGCATAGAAAATAAAAATATAAAAGCTGACTGCACCAACTCATAGCGCGACCACAATTTCATCATTAAAAGGTTTAGTTGATAACGAACTAAAACCGTTAAATCAAGATTTAATTGAAAAACAACGCTTAGCGCAATAAGATAGACAAGCACTAATAAGAACCTTTGACGACATTAGCCAGCGGGTCGAAAGCTTAAACGAACAACGCTTTAAAAATATGCTAGATGGATTACCTAAACAGCCCAATTGCGCAGCATTTAATGGACGCTTTCACCATGAGTTTCATTTGTTTAATGTACAAGAATCAGATGTTAAGCTGCTCGTAATTAATGTTGATCACTTTAAGTTGATTAACGATAAATATAGTCACAGCGCGGGTTATAAAACTTTGCAAGTGATTGCCAAAGTATTACAACACGCGGTTTGTCAATCTAACTTTATTGCTCGTTATGGCGGCGAATAATTTGTTTTACTGATGCCAGGTATAATACTAGATAGCGCCAGCATCACACTTGAAAAACTTTGTAAGGGGATTAAAAATACTCCTTTTAAATTTAAAGATACCCAAGTGCAAATTACTGTTTCGCTTAATGCAACACAATTTAAAAAAGGCGACACGCCGCTACAGGCTTTTGACCGTGCTGATGACGCGCTTTATACAGCAAAGAAAATAGGACGTGATTGCCTTTGCTTTAATTGATAAGTTACTCAAAAATGCACCTTCCCCCTACTGCTTTAAGCAAGGAGAATGCTTATGTTAATACAGTTAAACCCAACAGGCGTACTTGATTTACTATCACAATTAGAAGTTGATTTATTAGAACAATCTTCTACCAGCGAACGCTATAAGCTATTTAGAAACTGCGTTTTAGCAGTTCTTAATGTTGGCAGTCATACAGATTCTAGCCTTGAAATCTATAACAAATATGAAGACTTTGATATTCGTGTAGTTAGCCGTGAACGCGGTATTAAAATAGAGCTTGCCAACCCACCAGCAACCGCCTTTGTTGATGGCGAAATAATTACTGGTATTCACGAACATATATTTTCAGTTATTCGTGATATTTTATTTATTTGCCAAAAATATGAAAAAGATCTCACCGAGCAAAAAGCCATTACCCACATGGTTTTTGATATGCTTAGAAATGCCGGCTCTCTTAAAGTCCATAGCGAGCCGACTATGATCGTCTGCTGGGGTGGGCATTCTATCAATGAGGTTGAATACAAATACACTAAGCAAGTCGGCTACGAGCTAGGTCTACGTGGTTTAAATATATGTACTGGGTGTGGCCCTGGTGCAATGAAAGGCCCAATGAAAGGCGCCACCATCGGCCATGCAAAGCAACGTAATACAAACAACCGCTACTTAGGGTTAACTGAACCAAGTATTATTGCCGCTGAGCCACCGAACCCCATAGTAAATGAGTTGGTTATTTTACCCGATATTGAAAAGCGCCTTGAAGCCTTTATCCGTACAGCCCATGCTATTATAATTTTTCCAGGTGGCGCAGGAACAGCTGAAGAACTTCTATATTTATTAGGAATTTTATTACACCCAGATAATCAAAAGCAGTGCCTACCTGTTATTCTTACAGGACCTAAAGAAAGCGAAGATTACTTTATTGAGCTGTGTAAATTTGTTGAGCTTACCCTTGGTAAAGAAGCATTGGCAAAGTTTGAAGTTATTATTGATGATCCGGCTTTAGTGGGCATTAAATTAAAATCAGCAATGAACAATGTGCGCGATTATCGTAAAAGCCAAGGCGATGCTTATTATTTCAATTGGACTCTTAAAATTGATAACGATTTTCAGCAACCATTCGCACCAACTCATGAAAACATGGCAAGCTTAGACTTGCACCTTGATCAACCAAAACAACAGTTGGCGGCTCATTTACGTCGAGCATTTTCTGGCATTGTGGCAGGTAATGTAAAAGATGAAGGCATTCAAGCTATTAAAGAACACGGTCGCTTTGTATTAAGTGGTGAACCTGATTTAATGCAAAATATGGATAAACTATTACGCGCCTTTGTAGAGCAAGGGCGTATGAAATTACCGGGAAGTAAATATATTCCTTGTTATGAGATAAAAGCTTAAGGGTTATTGTGACTACCACTTTACTTTTAATAGATGCGCTGAATTTAATTCGGCGTATCTATGCAGTTGATAGTAACCAAAATCACCCCAGTGACCAAGCAATGCTTGCTCAATGTAGTGAACGTGTGGCTCAAGCATGTAGGAAACTAATAAATGTTAGCCAAGCAAGTCATGGCGTTGCAGTTTTTGATGGCGATAAAAGCTGGCGTCATCACTTTTATAGTGAGTACAAAAGCTCCCGTGCTCCCATGCCTGATCTTTTAAAAGATAACTTAACTGTATTTAAAAGCGCAATTGAAGAAATGGGGATCACCGTATTTGCGCCAGCACACGATGAAGCCGATGACGTCATTGCGACTCTTGCTCACAAAGCTGCAAAGAACCAGGTAAAGAGCATTATTGTGTCAACAGATAAAGGGTTTTTACCGAGTTTAAATGAATATATATCGGTCTACGATTACTTTAAAAGATGCTATCTTGATAGCCGAGATATCAACAGCAAGTTTGCTGTAGAGCAGCATCGCTTAATCGATTTTTGGGCACTTGCCGGTGATAAAACCAACGATATACCCGGTGTAAAAGGTATTGGTAACAAAACTGCTCAACAAATAATTAATAATTATGTAGATATAACGCATGCGCTTAATGATGAAAACTTAACGCAAAGCGTAAAAGATAAGCTATCTATCGGCATGGATAACTACATAGTATCAAAACATCTTGTTACGTTACGAACTGATATAAAGCTAGGTTTCAGTCTAAAGCAATTACGACTGAGTTAATCGTATTCTAGTAGCCCTGAATTTTCATGTGGCGTATACTAGTTTTAAGTTATATTTTGTGAGTGTAAGATGTTTAAAAAGGTTTTTCGTTATATTGTTTTAGGCTTAGGTGTTTATGCACTTATCGCCATATTAGTGATCACTTTTTATAAAGACGATCCACAAGCGATGATATGGCAAGACAGAGAAGCTTTTAATAAACGTTACATCGCAAAGTTATCCATTGAACAGCCTGTCGAGTTAGACTCAGTGCTCGACTATTTAGGCAGTCCAGATTTAACCTATGCTAAAAGAAACAAAGACAGCGCTTTGCAGATTATCTTTTATCGTACACAACATGTTAAATCAGACGGTATTACTACTATTGATGAATGTACGGGCTTATTGTTCAAAGACGGGGAACTCATTTTATGGGGCCCAAGTGCCTATGATGCCTTTAACAAGCAACCTTAAGGTTTAGTGTATCGATGGATGACGTTACACCACAAAAGTAACAAACTAAAAATAAACCAACAGCTTAGTTGAAAATAAAACTCTTTATATTTAGTGGAATATTACTCCTTGATAGTTCGTATGCACAAGCGCTTATCAACTCTGAATTTAAGCAAAAACAGCAGTTAGTTTATATACTAGTCAGCTCAGTTCTGGCTTGGTATAAACACATGGTCTTATATAATTAGCTTATAAATACGTTTATAATCTAAAACTATATAAAGGTTACCAAGTTGAATAATTTAGCGACAAATAACGCAACTATCGTGGTTTTTACTGGAAAAATGATGAATAAATTGCTATAAAAGCCGCTTGAATTTTCAGGCTCAATTCACGTAAAGCCCTAACAAGCGTTCACATAGTGCAATATGTGATATTTACGTGCTTATCTATCCAACTCGTTATAGGAAAAGTTAATGGCTACACAAACCATCACAGTGCTCAAAGGCGACGGCATTGGCCCAAGTATTATCGACTCCGCACTTGAAATTCTTAAAGCTGCAGGCTGCAATTTTGACTACGAATTCGTGGATGCAGGCCTTGCTGCTCTTGAAAAAACGGGTGAGTTATTACCACAAGCCACTATTGATACTATTGCTCGCAATAAAATTGCTTTAAAAGGCCCATTAACGACCCCTGTTGGTGAAGGCTTTACTTCAATTAACGTTACTTTACGTAAACAGTTCGGTTTATACGCTAACGTTCGTCCGGTAAAATCTTTCGTTGGTACTAAAGCGCGTTACGATGATATTGACATCATTACTGTCCGTGAGAATACCCAAGGTATGTATTCTGGTCTTGGTCAGGTTGTTTCTGAAGATGGCAACGAAGCACAAGCAATGTCGATGATCACACGCGAAGGCGCTGAGAAAATTATTACTTTCGCCTACGAACTTGCTGTTCGTGAAGGGCGCAAGAAGGTAACAGCTGTCCATAAAGCCAACATCTTAAAGTCAACTTCTGGTTTATTCTTAAAAGTAGCTCGTGAAGTTGCTGAACGTTACCCAGAAATTGAATCAACAGAAATGATTGTTGATGCAACTTGTATGAAGCTAGTCATGACTCCTGATGAGTTTGATGTCATTGTTACTACAAACTTATTTGGTGACATTTTATCTGACTTATGTGCTGGTCTTGTTGGTGGTTTAGGTATGGCGCCAGGCGCTAACATTGGTGAGGATGCAGCTATTTTTGAAGCAGTTCACGGTAGTGCTCCTGATATTGCAGGTAAAAACCTTGCAAATCCAACCTCTGTTATTTTAGCGTCAATTCAAATGCTAGAGCATTTAGAAATGGGCGAAACTGCTGAGCGTATTCGTAGCGCTGTTGCCGATGTTATTAAATCAGGCGACCGCACAACACGAGACTTAGGCGGCAGCCACGGCACAACTGACTTTACTCAAGCCGTTATCGATCGTTTATAGAAATATCAATCCCTAAGCCACTTAAACTATGAATGTTTTTGTGTATATAATAAATAAAAACCAGTTCACTAAACTGGTTTTTATGTTAAAAACTACAACCTTAATTAGCAACGTTTATAAACTAGTTTAACCTAAAAAATAGCCATGAAATATAAGTACTCACCGGATCATAACTACCTATGAGATTAGATATTTCAACATTACCACAACCCCACACATAACTATATTTACCTGCTCCTGCTTTCATCAAAGCAAGCAAACTTAATCTCACTAATTGTTAATGGCTCAGTAATCTCTGATTTCAGAATTCATTCCAACCGTTTAATCATCTTCTTCATGATGCATTCAAAAGCAGCTAAGAATCACCATGAGTATACTCAATATTAATTTGTGAAATAGACATAATTTCTTTAATTAACGCGCTTATACATCACTTATCTATTAAAAGTTATAACATAAAACTATTTTTATAGAATTTTAATGCAAATTAAAACTCAGAACGGTTGACATTAGTTAGTAAAACCCTTAAAAATACAGTTATAAAATAAATTATTTATTGCTGCATGTTTTACTGTGGCAATTTCTAATATTAATTCAATTTTTGAGAATAAAAGCACATATGAAACACTCAACTTACCTAGTCAATGTACTCGTAGTGGTCTTAGTGATAAGACTAACGGGGAGTTATTGAAAGGTGAGATTTAGCTTTTAAAAAAACCCCCGCCAATATCGGGGGTTTTTTTATGCATTAAAAATGTACTACGTGGCACGCAGAGGAATGAGGATGACTAAACAACAATATAACGGCTCCGAACTAGTAGTTCGCGCCCTTAAAGAACTACAGGTTAAATATATATTCGGCTACCCCGGTGGCTCGGTCCTTGATTTATATGACGCACTTTTTCAACAAAACGATGTTGAACATATTTTAGTACGCCACGAACAAGCTGCCACTCACATGGCCGATGGGTATGCCCGTGCAACCGGTAACGTTGGGGTAGTACTTGCCACTTCAGGCCCTGGTGCGACCAACTGCGTAACGGGTATTGCTACAGCCTATATGGACTCAATCCCGATGGTGGTGCTATCAGGCCAAGTCCCGACGAGCTTAATTGGTGATGACGCATTCCAAGAAACCGATATTGTTGGTTGCTCACGGCCAATAGTAAAACACAGCTTTAATTGTCGCAGCGCGAAAGATATTCCCAGCATTATGGCTAAAGCTTTTTATATCGCAAGCACAGGTCGTCCTGGTCCGGTTGTAGTTGAACTACCAAAAGACATGCTAAACCCTGCGCTAAAATTTGACTTTGAATTTCCAGCGACAACAGAGCTAAGAACCTACAACCCGAACACCAAAGGCCACCCAAAGCAGATTCGTAAAGCGGTAACAGCTATTTTAGAAGCGAAAAAATTAGTTATTTACTCAGGTGGCGGGATTATTATTTCAAATACATCTGAGCAGCTTACCCATTTAGTAGAGTCACTTAATGCGCCAATTACTAATACCCTAATGGGCTTAGGCGGTATTTCAGGAGTACATCCTAACTTTATCGGTATGCTTGGCATGCACGGCAGTTTAGAGGCTAACAAGTCCATGGCGAATGCCGATGTAATACTTGCTTTAGGGGCGCGATTTGATGATCGTGTTACCAATAATGTTGAAAAATTCTGCCCTAATGCCACGATTGTACACGTTGATGTTGACCCAACGTCAATTTCAAAAACTATTAAAGCGCATATTCCTGTCGTTGGCTGCTTAGCCACCGTGCTTGAGCAATTACAAACTGCAATTGATAAAAGTCCAATTAACATTGATCGTAGCGCACAAGAAGATTGGTGGCGTCAAATTATCAGCTGGCGTGAACAAAAGTGCTTAAGCTATAGCAGCGAAGGCGATAAGATCAAACCTCAGGCAGTAATCGAAGCTATTTATAAAGCCACCGATGGTGATGCTTATATCAGTTCTGATGTAGGCCAACATCAGATGTTTGCGGCGCAGTATTACCCGTTTAAAAACCCACGCCAATGGATAAATTCTGGTGGTCTTGGCACCATGGGTTTTGGGTTACCCGCCGCAATGGGGGTCAAATTAGCCTTTCCTGCTAAAGAATCTATTTGTGTAACCGGTGATGGCTCTATTCAGATGAATATTCAAGAGTTATCAACCTGCCTACAGTATAACTTGGCAGTCAAAGTAGTTTCACTTAATAACCGCTCACTAGGGATGGTGCGCCAGTGGCAAGATATGATGTACAGCGGCCGTCATTCATCTTCTTATATGGAATCATTACCTGACTTTGTTAAGCTGGCACAAAGCTACGGTCATGTTGGTATACGCGTTAATACCCTAGATGAGTTACAGCCAGCGATTGATAAAGCCATGACAATAAACGACCGATTAGTATTTTTAGATATTTGTGTTGATGAAAAAGAACATGTTTATCCAATGCAAATTAAGCTTGGCGGCATTGATGAGATGTGGTTACGTAAAGGAGTGAAAGCATAATGCGACGTATATTATCTATTTTACTTGAAAATGAACCGGGTTCTTTATCACGCATAGTGGGTTTATTTTCACAGCGTTCTTATAATATCGACAGTTTAACCGTTGGCACTACTGACGATAAATCATTGTCGCGTATTACCATCACCACCATGGGTGATGACCGTATCGTTGAACAAATAACCAAACAAGTGAATAAACTAGTCGATGTGCTAAAAATTATCGACTTAACTGAAGTGAGTCATATCGAGCGCGAATTACTGTTAGTTAAAGTATTTGCCCAAGATGAAGCTACCCGTGCTGCGGTTACTCGTGTGGTTGATGTTTTCCAGGGCGCGATACTTGATATGGGTCGTAACACCTACTCGCTGCAGCTTGTCTCTAGCACTGAAAAAATAGAATCGTTTTTAGATACTCTGCGCCATGAAAGCGATATTGTGGAAGTCGTGCGTTCAGGTGCTGTAGGCATTGGCCGTGGTGATAAAGCACTCAAAGCTTAAAATCTCCCCTGTTCACCAAACACAAAAAAAGGGCTAACAAGCCCTTTTTTATTAATAAGTAAAAACTTATTAAGGATTAACTTGGTCTTTAAGACCTTTACCCGCTTTAAAGCTTGGGATAGTTGCTGCTGAGATTTGAATTTCTGCACCAGTTTGTGGGTTACGGCCAGTACGTGCAGCACGTTCTTTAACTGAGAAAGTACCAAAACCAACTAACGCGACTGAATTACCTTCTTTTAAAGAGGTAGTTACTGCGCCTGTGAATGCATCAAGAGCGCGGGTTGCTGCTGCTTTAGAGATTTCTGCATCCGTCGCGATTTTTTCAACTAATTGAGCTTTATTCATTTGTAAATTCCTATTCGTTATTATTTTGCCTTCGCAAAACCTATCTTTATGCATTTTTTAAGTATTGGCAACAGCAAATTGCAATTTTTGCGTAAATTCTTAAAAAATGAGTAAATTATAAATAATTTTCAGTAAAATACCGTCATAAACTTAAACTTACCTGAACAATCGCGGTGATTTCAAGTTATATAGCGGTAAACAATTATTCAAGCTTCTCGATAACTAAGGTCACTTCCCCGACCTCGACGCCAAACTTAACAGTTGACGTGCGGTTTATCAAGCGTGATTGTGTTACCAAGTACATCCAATCATCAAAACGCGCTTCAATAGTATCGCCATCGTAAGGTAATTCGACCGTGTACCCCCACTGAAATACACTGCCATTGCTTGAACCTTTAGCAGTTCCTATTACATCACCAGCTGTCCCCGTTAAGGTATTATCTTCATTTAAGGTGATCTCCCAAACTCTTCGCTGTGTTTCACCATCATCATAAGTAAAGTCTTCTTCTATAGTCCCTGTATTGCCTTGCCAGCTCGCGCTTAGCTCAACAACAAGCTTACGGGTTAATTCACCTTTATAATCTTGCACAACCCCGTACGCTTTGAGTTTGCCGTTAAAGAACTGTTTAAAATTAAATACAGGTTCGCTGCCTTCATAATGCTCAACTTTTGGTGCTGTGCAGCTTGTCAGCAGTAACAACAAACTGACAGAGAGTAACATAGTGAAGTATTTCATATTAATTTCCTATTATTGCGAAGAAGTTGTGACATGAGCGGCTAAAGTTAACTATTGCCCTACAATTATTGACCAATTAACTGCTTTCTCATTGTTGGCTCTGATGTACCACTTGAAAGCCAAATAGCTAAAAAGTCATCAGCAAAGCCCTCCCCATCAACTTGACCTAGTTTCTCATCGTTAAAGTAAAAAGTGCCCTTGCCGCTGTCGTCCGTTATAAACGCCAAAGATTGGCCTTTTTTTATGTCGGGCCAAAACTGCTTAAGCTGGCTGTCATATTTACCAACAATTGTATCTTTTCCTAAATGAAGCCATTGCTCGTTAGTGGCTTTGATAATGTCTTTCGCGGTAAAGTCGCGCAGATACGTTAAGGTGAGCTTTGCTGGGTGGTCGCCAAACTTATATTGTCCAGTCGGTGTGGCAAGTTTGGCGTCATAAACATCCCAAAACAAATATTCCAATCGAGCTTCGCCAACCGCTTTAAAATCAGCAGCAAAAGAGTTGCTAGAGCACAATAAGGCTAAGGCTACTAAACAGGAGGTTATTACGTATTTCATGGCACTATCCTTTAGATTAAGTTAATTAAATGCCGATAAGCAGCTAGCTCTAGATAGTGCGCGTCAAGTAAGCAGAAATTTTATGGTTAAGCTGCATAATACCATTGAACATCACAGACCACGCTAACCCATAAATAAGCCAAAACTGCCAAGCAGGTAATGGAACAATGAGCACCTCAAAACGTGCCGCAGCCAAGTAACTTGCCGGTGCAAACACCGCACACAATAAAATTGAAAAATACCAAGGCAGACGATTCAAAAATTGCATCGAAGTATTTAAACAAAGTAGCAATCCGCACCAAAGTAAAGCCAACCAAAGTGGAAATGGTGCAACTTTAAAAGTTAGTAAACCTAATTGCACCATCATATACTCAAAGCTAAGCGCTATTGTTAAACCAGTCACAACGAGTAAACCGTCTTGCTTTTTTTGCTTTGACAAGTAAATCATTAGCACGATCAACAGTAGATTAGGTAGCAATGAATCCCGTTCAAACAGCAAGGCCATAAACCACACTGCTTGAAATAAAATAAAATTAATAAGCGAGTGCAATATCATCACCACAATGGCTAAAGCGCGGCTTACGCGCAACCATATGTACTGTACTTGTTACACGCGTTCTAAACGCGCCTTCACAGTAAGCTAGGTAAAATAACCATAAGCGATAAAATTGCTGATCAAATTTTACTTTATCAATCTCAGGCCAGTTGGCTATAAACCGAGTGCGCCAATCAGCAAGCGTACGCGCATAATGCACGCCAATATCTTTAATGCTGTGCACCACCATATCTGATTGCTCTTTAACTTGCTTATTCATTTCGTCAATACAAGGTAAACACCCTCCAGGAAAAATATACTGTTGGATAAAATCTGAATTCTTTAGATAGTGTTTATAGCGTTGATCACTAATGGTAATAGCTTGAATAAGCATAGCGCCATGTTCGTGCAATAAGTCATTACACTTTTTGAAAAAGCCCGGTAAGAACTCATGCCCTACAGCTTCAATCATTTCAATTGAAACTAACTTGTCAAAGCGTCCAGTTAGCAAACGATAGTCTTGTTTAAGCAAAGTGATTTTATCAGACAAACCAAGAGTCGCTATTTTGCTGGCAACATAGTCGTATTGCTCGTCAGAAATAGTGGTCGTGGTTACATGACAACCATAATGAGTTGCCGCATGAATAGCGAATGCCCCCCATCCACTACCAATTTCTATAACGCTCTCGCCAGGCTTTAAGTCAACCTGTTGGCAAATTAAGTCAAGCTTATGGCTTTGTGCTTGTTCAAGAGTCGCTTCTTTTGATGGGTAAACAGCACTAGAATAAAGCATTTCATCGCTTATAAATGATGAGTAAAGATCGTTTCCTAAATCATAATGCGCGACAATATTTTTCTTTGAGCCCGATTCAGAATTACTATTTTTCAAATGGTTAAAACGAAAGTAAAAGTTGCTAAAAAAAGCGAACTTTTTCTCAAAAGCATCAAGCTCAGCTTGGTTAATTGCAAATATTTCAATCAGCTCGGTTAGCTTATCGCAGTCCCAATAACCTAAAAAGTAAGATTCTCCAGCCCCAACACTGCCGCTAAGCGCAAACGATTTATACATTGCAGGGTTATTGACCGTTAATTTGACAGATAATTTACTACTACGATCTCCAAAGTGGTGTTCCTCATTTCCTTCAGCTAAACAAACATGACCCGTTTTCAAGCTATTAAAGGCGCCAAAAACTAGCTTTTTATATATTTTTATAAACCAACTATTTGGCTGCTCACCTGTTAAATTGGACACTTTTTCCATTACATCACCTAAAATTTTTAGAGCTAATCTAAAACTAATTAACCACTCTTGCCTGAATGACCAATAAACGGCACGCGTTTATAAAACAGTTTGAAGGCATGTAAATAAATGCCTTTGAAAATACTCCACGTCATTGCAGGGAACTGCTTTAATAACTGCGTTATATTTTCTTTATTAAGGTCGCGTCGCTGTAACCTTAAAGTTGCGTCAAAAAGTAATTGGTCATCTTTTTTGTTCTCAATATGTATCATGGTGTTATCAGAATTAATTCTTACACTCCAATGATAGTCCATATCAAGGTTCATAAAGGGTGATACGGAAAAATCTTTCTTAAAGTTCACTTTTTTTTCGAGGGGAACTAAATAGTAATGCCGCTCATTCCAAGGGGTGTTGCTAACCTCTGCCACCATGTGGGTAAATTGACCTTGCGGGCTTTTATAAAAATAAAAATTGACTGGGCTAAAATACACACCTAAACAGCGTAGTTGACCAAGCATATAAACATCACTAAAAGCCTCAGTGACACCTAGCTCTGCTATTTTATTAAGCGCACGCTGAGCTAGGGGGGAGTCAGTATCACCTTGAGTGTTTATGTAATCTGCTTGGTTAAATTTAAGTACTTTAAAGCCAACAGTACCGAGTTTTTTATGGATACCATTTAAAGCTTCAGTTTGCTTAAGGTTAATCCACATCATATAAAGTGGATATTTAAACTGATGTGATTTAACCGCAAACCGACGATGTTTTATGTCGCCGATATAAATCGAGCTAGTCAAACTCAACCCCAAGTTGACGCACAACATCAACAGCGCTTCTTACGCCATCTTCGTGAAAGCCGTTATACCAATACGCACCACAAAAATAACTATTATTAACGCCATCAATCTGCTGTTTTTGCTGTTGCGCTGCAATAGAAGATTTATTAAATACCGGATGATGATAAGTAAATTCGCGCAATATTTTACTTTTATCAATACCAGTCTTGTGGTTTAACGTGACACAAAACTGCGTATCACTTTTAATACCTTGCAGTATGTTCATTTGATAAGTTACCACAGCCGCTTTATCGGTACTTTCATTTAAAAGGTAATTCCAGCTAGCCCAAGCGGCTTTTCGTTTTGGTAAAAGAGCGGTGTCAGTATGAAGAATTACTGAGTTTTCAGTATAGGGGATGCCGC
>NZ_JBQSVO010000075.1:0-18745 GCF_052376275.1 Pseudoalteromonas sp. AOP7-A1-14
AGCCGCTCATTGAGGAGCGGCTTTTGACATACTTAGCTATATAAAATTAAGGCATTGGATCTAAGTCCGCACCTTCTTTTTCAATTACTTCAGGAATTAAGTCTTCTTTACTCACGCCCATAGCAATGGCAACCGCACTGGCTACATAAATCGATGAATAAGTACCAATAAGCACACCAAATAGTAATGCTGTCGCAAAGCCATGAATAGTTTGACCACCCCATACAAACAAAGCAGTCAATACTAAAATTGTAGTGATTGAAGTTACTAAAGTACGATTAAGTGTTTGCGTAAGTGAAAGATCGATGATCTCGATAGTATCGTCAACACGCACTTTACGAAAGTTCTCACGGATACGGTCAGATACCACTATGGTGTCGTTAAGTGAGTAACCAATTACCGCTAAAATAGCCGCCAAAATAGTTAAGTCAAACTCAAGCCCCAGTACAGAGAATAAACCTAGCGTGATGAGCACGTCGTGTAACAATGCTGAAACCGCCCCCACTGCAAAGCGCCACTCAAAGCGAAATGCCACGTAAATCAAGATACAAATTAGCGCAGTTAACATGGCTAGGCCACCCTGCTCTTTTAAGTCTTCACCCACACTTGGACCAACAAACTCAATGCGGCGCATCTCAACACTATCGTCAGTTTCACGAAGGGCGGCTATAATTTGGTTGCCGATAACCTCAGCTTTAACATCGCCACCTTGTGGCGCAAGTCTCACTAAGATTTCTTTACTTGAACCAAACAGCTGCACCGAGAAATCTTCAAAGCCACTATCCTGAATTGCTGTACGTACTTTCTTCAAGTCAGCAGGTTGTGAGAAACCGACTTCAACTGCAGTCCCCCCCGTAAAATCTAAACCAAAGTTTAAACCTTTAGTGAAGAAAGAAACAAACGATGCCAAAATCAGTAAGGTTGATATCCCCAGCGCAACTTTGCGCAGCGACATAAACTTTAAGGTTTTGCCGCCTAGTTTTAAAATTTGCATATCAGCTCCTTAAATTGACAGCTTTTCAATACGTTTACCGCCAATAATCAAGTTGATCACCGCGCGGGTACCAATAATAGCTGTAAACATTGAAGTAAGAATACCAATCGCAAGTGTTACTGCGAATCCAGCAATCGGGCCTGTACCAACAGCAAATAATATAATCGCTGCAATTAAGGTAGTGATATTAGCATCAAAAATAGTACTAAAGGCGCTATCATAACCATGATGAACCGCTTGTTGTGGACTGCGTCCTTCTGCTAACTCTTCTCGAATACGTTCAAATATAAGTACGTTGGCATCAACCGCCATACCTACAGTTAATACAATACCCGCAATGCCTGGTAAGGTAAGTGTTGCACCAGGGATGAGTGACATAACGCCCACGATAAGTACTAAGTTTGCACCCAGCGCTATATTAGCAACCATGCCAAAACCTTTGTAGTAAACGAGCATAAAGATCAGCACAAATAAGAAACCTAGCGCCACGGCCATGATACCCGCTTCGATATTCTCTTGCCCAAGGCTTGGCCCAACAGTGCGCTCTTCTACAATTTGAATAGGCGCTACTAACGCGCCTGCGCGTAATAACAAGCTCAAGTTATGGGCTTCAGCGGGGTTATCAATACCGGTAATACGGAACGAACGATCAAGGCGAGCTTGAATAGTTGCAACGTTAATCACTTCTTCCACTTTAGTAGGTGGTAACGCTTTACCGTTTTCGTCCTTTTCGCCTGATGGTTTGTATTCAATAAATACCGTTGCCATGCTTTTACCAATAGAACTTTTAGTAAAGGCATTCATTTTTGCGCCGCCTTTACTATCTAGTGTGATACTCACTTGTGGACGTTGGTATTCATCGGCACCTGATTGTGCGCCAGTAATATGGCTACCTTCAAGGATAATACGCTTGGTAAGCACTACAGGGTAACCGTCACGACTCATGATCATTTCAGTGCCTGGTGGAATGCGCCCTTGTGCTGCAGCTGCGCGGTCAGCATTTTCGTCTACTTCACGAAATTCAAGAGTAGCCGTTGCACCTAAAATTTCCTTTGCGCGAGCAGTATCTTGTACACCCGGCAGTTGAACAATAATACGCTCAGCACCTTGGCGTTGTACGTTTGGTTCAGCAACACCAATTTGGTTGATACGATTACGAATAATCGTTTCATTTTGTTTAATGGCATAATCACGAATTTCTTTTAGCTTTTGTTCGCTCATCGAAGCATAAAAAGCATTGTCATTACTGCTGTCATTAATATAAATATTTAACGGATAACTCGTTGATAAAAAACCTTCTGCAGCATCTTTATCTGCTTCGCTACGCATTTCAACACGCACTCGGTCACTATCACCAACGCGGCGAATAGAGCGATAACGTAGTTTTTCATCACGTAGGTCACTTTTAAAATCTTGCTCCATTTGCTCCAATTGGTTATCAACTGCGGTAGCCATGTCGATTTCCATCGTGAAATGTACGCCACCACTTAAATCCAAGCCCAATTTCATTGGATTACCGCCAAGGGCTTTTAACCAATGAGGTTGCGCCGGGGCCATATTAATGGCTGAGATGTAATCTTCATTTAATGAATCACGCAAAATGTCTTGCGCTTTAAGCTGCTCTTCAACATTTTTGAAACGTACTAAAACTTGCCCATTTTCATATTTTGTTGACTTAACTGTAATGCTGTTATCTTTTAATATGGTGTTTACTTCGTCTACAGCACTGAGTTCAACATCAGCTCCTTTAGCGCCTAAAACTTGAATGGCCGGATCACGACCATACAAGTTTGGAGAGGCATATAAAAGGCCAATAGCGAGCACAGCGAGAACAAGTAAATACTTCCATAATGGAAACTTGTTTAACACGTGAGCGTCCTTATTGTTATAGCGACTTCATAGTGCCTTTAGGCAATACTGCTGATACCGCTGATTTTTGCACGGTAACTTCTGTTTGGTCATTTAGCGCGATAACAATGAAGTCTTTATCTTCTGCAATTTTAGTGATTTTACCAACCATGCCGCCTTGCGTTAGTACTTCGTCGCCTTTACCCATCGCACTCATTAAGCTTTTATGCTCTTTTACACGTTTAGCTTGTGGGCGATAAATTAAGAAGTAAAATACTAAGCCAAAAATAGCTAGCATGATCAACATTTCATAGCCACCACCGGCAGGAGCTGCGCCTGCTGCACTTGCATGGGCGTTTGACATAAATAAACTCATAACTTTTCCTCTTTAATTTTTTAAATTTAATTTGTGGTATCAGCAAGCTCTGGCACTTCTTGGCCACGGCGTGCATAAAAATCATTTACAAATTCGTCTAACTGGCCATTACTTATGGCATTACGTAACCCTTCCATCACTCGTTGATAATAACGCAAGTTGTGGACTGTGTTTAGTCGTGCACCTAAAATTTCATTACATTTATCAAGGTGATGTAAATAAGCACGCGAGTAGTTTTTGCAAGTATGGCAATCACACTCAGGATCAAGCGGTGCTGTATCTGTTTTATGCACGGCGTTGCGAATTTTAACTATACCGCCAGTCACGAATAAGTGACCATTACGCGCATTACGGGTTGGCATTACGCAGTCAAACATATCAATACCGCGACGCACCGCTTCAACTAAATCTTCAGGCTTGCCTACACCCATTAAGTAGCGTGGTTTGTTTTCAGGCATTTTATAGGCACAGTGATCAAGCGTATTGATCATCTCATTTTTTGGCTCACCGACAGATAAACCACCTAAAGCATAACCATCAAAACCAATTTCCTCTAAACCTTTTTGCGACTCAGCACGTAGTTCAGGGTACATACCGCCTTGTATAATACCAAATAAAGCTGATGGATTGTCACCGTGCCCTTCTTTAGAACGCTTAGCCCAGCGCAACGACAGTTCCATTGAATCTTTAGCTTCTTTTTCAGTAGCTGGATAAGGTGTGCATTCGTCAAATATCATCACAATATCTGAGCCTAAGTCACGCTGTACTTGCATTGCTTTTTCTGGTGAAAGCATAATTTTTTCACCGTTTACCGGTGAGCTAAACAATACACCCTCTTCAGATATTTTCCGCATTGCACCTAGACTAAAGACTTGAAAACCGCCTGAGTCAGTTAAAATTGGCTTATCCCAATTCATAAAGTCGTGCAAGCCACCATGTTGCTTGATGATTTCAGTACCTGGGCGAAGCATTAAATGAAAGGTGTTACCTAAACATATCTGTGCACCCGTATCTTTAACTTCATCCGGCGTCATCCCCTTCACCGTACCGTAAGTACCCACAGGCATAAATGCCGGCGTTTCTACAGCACCACGGTCAAAAATCAAGCGGCCACGACGTGCCTTGCCATCCGTACGGTCTAATTCAAATTTCATATTACCCTCAATGCCAGAAAAACAGTCCAGCAAGCCATAAAAAGCACTAATTTAACCGCTCGATTCTACCATTAGTTACTATTGCATTACTATACCCAAACCATTTCAAGATGCAGAATTCAGCGTTTCACAAGGGGTTAATATCAAGACATTACTTTGCAACAATGGCAGTCCCTTTTAGAAGGGATAACGATTAGAGTAAGTGCTTGTGAAATGCCAAACGGGTTGGTTTTAAAGCGATTTATACTGCGTTATTGATTTTAGCAAGGGAATAACGCTTACTTACAATCAACGCTTTACTTAAATCGGTTTTAACGCTAACTGAAATTCGTATATTGAGGTGGTTTGGGTATGATATTGGGTTAAAGGCTAAAATTAAAAGTGTAAATTAAAAACTAAGCAGCCCAGCATTTGGCTGGGCTGCTCGTCATATTAAAAGGTCGCTATTTTCGCGTTAAAAACATCGCATCACCATAACTAAAAAAGCGATATTTTTGTTCGATTGCAGTTTTATACGCGCCCATGATGTTATCTTGTCCGGAAAATGCACTAACTAGCATAATAAGCGTTGACTCAGGCAGGTGGAAATTAGTTACCATCGCATCGACCACATTAAATTGGTAACCCGGATAAATAAAAATATCAGTATCACCAAAATAGGTGTCTAGCTTACCGCCGTGTACTTTAGCTGCTGATTCAAGTGAACGAACCGAAGTTGTACCAATTGCAATTACGCGCCCACCCTTAGCTTTAGTTTCTGCTACGGCTGCAACCACATTATCGGGTACTTCGATATACTCTGAATGCATAATGTGCTCATCCACGGAATCTACTCGCACTGGTTGAAAAGTACCGGCTCCAACATGCAAGGTTACAAAAGCCATGTTCACACCTTTGTTTTTGAGTGCAGTCATTAGCTTATCGTCAAAATGTAAGCCTGCAGTCGGTGCGGCAACAGCCCCTGGCTTTTCGCCATAAACGGTTTGATAGCGCTCACGGTCAGTATCATTATCAGGACGGTCTATATAAGGCGGCAATGGCATGTGACCAATATCGTTTAAAATATCTAGTACGTTTTGTTTTTTATCAAACTCAAGTTCAAATAACTCATCATGGCGAGCAACCATTAAAACGGTCGTTTTGCCTTCTAAAATTAAGTGGGTGCCCGGTTTTGGTGATTTGCTAGCGCGTACATGAGCCAGTACCCGGTGCTCGTCAAGTACACGCTCAACCAACACTTCAACTTTTCCGCCAGACTCTTTTTGGCCAAACATACGTGCTGGAATTACTTTAGTGTTATTAAACACTAACAGATCGTTTTCATTAACCAGTTCAAGTACATCACTAAATATTTTGTGAGCGACTGAACCACTTGGGCCATCTAAAGTGAGTAACCGGCTACTACTGCGCTCTTGCTTAGGAAAACGAGCAATCAGTTCATCGGGTAAATCAAAGCTAAAATCAGCCACACGCATAGGGAATTATCCACATAAAAAAAGTCGCGCCAAGTTTATACGTTAGCAGCCACAAGCTCAAGATCTACAGGTGATTACAAGTCTATTACTAATATTTACTTATTAATGTCAGCTTGTGAATTATATACATGTCTTTACTCTACAAGACTCAATTTAACATGGATGAAATTAAGAGTTAGTGATGCCATGACAGCATAGCTAAAATTGCTGATCATAAACGCCGGTGCTACTGAGCAAAAAATATAAAATCACCCTGTTAATATTATTATCGGCCTTATGATAAGAAAATAGGCGGCTCGCTTGTACGGGGCCTCGTCAATGCTCCGATTGATTTAGTGCTCGCCAAAGCAATAAATGACATTAGCTGCTCTGTTGATAAACGTTCTGTAGCTGAACATATTGAAAACAAATAAGTATTTTATTCACTCTAAGAAATTAGCGTCAATTATGGTCAAGGTTCCTTTATTTCTCGCACAATACACGTTAAAAAAAAGCAGCCACACTTGAAAGTATTTTGCAAAATAAAAGTTTTTACGAACAATCACCTAGCTAATTTAAGCCAATTTAGATTACTTTTTAGCAGGTTTACTCGATAATTTTACTTCCATCTGAATGGAACTCAACTATACTCATATATAACATGATGTCATGTACTTTAAGAGATAACTAAATATATTCATGACATCACCAATCATAACAAACATACTAAGTTATTGTTATTATCGGTATTTAAGGAGATAGTTATGCTACCACTAATTATATTATTACTGGCTGTAAATTTAGGGATTACTTTTCAATGCTATCGTTACGCACATATTAAAGGATATCCGGTAAGCATCTTTACTTGCTTAGGGTTGCTCCCCTATTTTAACCTTGTAGTGTGGATGTACTTATTATTTTTACCTGATATCACCCCATTTAACAAACAGTTTGAATATGATGATCATAACGAGCAGCAATCACTTTAGTAATATCATCTGGTTGCCATTAAAATGTTGCTATAAGCTACATTGCTGCGTTAAGAATTCTTCTAGTGCTTTACTAAACAACTTAAAATCGCGGATGCGCCCGGTGGTTTTACGCCACAAAATACCAATGTCTCGGTATGAGTCACCTTGTGATGGCGTGGCAAGCATATTTTTGTTTGCCAATATCCCTGCGTTAATTGCCATTTGCGGTAAAAACGTAACCCCCAGCTTGTGCTCAATCATGCTTAATAAGGTATGTAAGCTTGTAGCTTCAAATGGATTTATGCAGCTTGAGCGGTTTAGATGACATGCACTCAGGGCATGCCCCGTCATACAATGCTCGCGCTCGAGTAAAAACACGCTAGCGTCTGGTAAAAGATTAAAATCGACCACATCTTTAGCCGGTGTATAATCTTTATGATGCACTAAACTAAAGTGATCTTGCGCTAATATTTGAGTGTGAAACTTATCTGTTTCATACGGCAGTGCCAATAACGCCATATCAATATGACCATGCTCAAGCTTGTCTAATAAGTTGTCGCTGGTGTCTTCAACTAAAATTAATTCAAGATCCGTAAATGTTTGCAGGCAAAAGAGATACAAAGGCGCCGCGATAAAGCTTGCAATAGTTGGTATAACCCCTAAGGTTAATTTGCCACTTAAAGGGGTTAAAAAGCTTTTAGTAAGCTCTTTAAGGCTCATGGTGTCGTCAATAATTTTACGCGACTTTGCGACCACCTCTTCACCAATCGTAGTAAACATCAGACTACGGTTTTCTCGCTCAATAAGCTGGCACCCTAGTGTTTCTTCTAGGTTTTGAATAGCGCTACTTAAAGTTGATTGACCAATAAAGCAAGCTGTCGCTGCGCGGCCAAAATGCTGATGCTGATGAACTGCCAACAAATATTGCAATTGTTTAATGCTTGGTAAGTTATTCATATAGTTTTTATTACCCACAAATAAAAAGATCCCAACACCAAAGGCACTGAGATCTTTTCAAGCTAAAAGTCTTTAATACTCAAACCTAAGAGTTACACCCCAAAGGCAGTTCGTAGTATGTAGAAAATAACAATAGCAAGGGCAGCGCCAACTGGCAATGTAATTACCCAAGAAACTACAATATTTCTGATAACAGTCATATTCAGAGCTGCAATACCACGTGCCATACCCACACCTAATACTGCACCTACTAAGGTTTGCGTAGTCGAAATTGGCAACCCTGTACCTGAAGCTATAACAACCGTGGAGGCTGCGGCTAATTCAGCAGCAAAACCACGGCTTGGTGTTAAATGCGTAATGCCTTCACCAATGGTTTTAATTACTTTTTTACCTAAAATGGCAAGACCTGCAACAATACCAAAACCACCCAGTGGTAATATCCACCATGCGATAGCCGCTTTACTGGCTATTTCGCCATTGTTTTCAACAATATTTACTACTGCAGCAAGTGGACCAATGGCATTAGCAACATCGTTTGAACCATGAGCAAATGCCATACAACAAGCGGTCAGTACCATTAATACTGCAAATACTTTCTCAACATTGTTGAACTGCATTTTTTTATCTGCGCCGGGGTCAATTTGTAAGCGAGATATAGCAACTTTACCGATAATACCCACTATAACAGCAATACCAATAGCAATGGCATAGCCTTCAACAGCACCTAACTCAATACCAATATGCTTTAAGCCCTTTTTAATCGTCACTAACGACATAATAAAGCCCGCTAGCCCCATATAAACAGGCACAAAGCGCTTAGCATTATTAAGAGGAGCGTCAGTATCAAAAATAAGTTTTTGCGCACTCATAAATATAAGGTAAGCAATAAAGCCAGATATAGCCGGAGTAACTATCCAACTACCTAGAATACCCGCTACTTTATCCCACTGGATTGCTTCACTACCAACGGCAACGAGTGCAAAACCAATAATTGCACCAATAATCGAGTGTGTTGTTGATACCGGCCAACCTAGGAAAGAAGCTATAAGTAGCCAGCTACCTGCAGCAAATAATGCTGAGATCATTCCCAGCACCATAAGTTCTGGGAGCTCTAAAAAAGGAGTTGAATCAATAATACCTTTACGAATTGTCGATGTTACTTCGCCGCCAGCAAGGTATGCCCCTGCAAACTCAAAAATCATAGCAATAAAAATTGCTTGTTTAATTGTTAGTGCTTTAGAACCAACTGATGTGCCCATTGCATTGGCAACATCATTTGCGCCAATACCATAAGCCATAAAAAAGCCGACTGCTGCGGCAATTAAAATTAATACCGTGCCATAAGATGCAATGATATCCATTGTGTAACCTTAATCTTTCGTTATTGAACTGAGAGTAAATTAACGAGCTAACATCAGCTCAAGACGTGAACCTACGCGCTCTGCAATATCAGCAAGCTCGCCTACCCATTCGATAATCTTGTATAAAAACATCACATCGACTGGATTAATTTCACCTTCTACGGCCCGTAATTGGCGACGTATTTTGATTTGCATGTCATCCGTGTCTTGTTCTATTGCATCCAATTCAACTAACATTTTTTCGACTAAGGCCACTTCTCGACCTTTAAAACCTGTTTCTAGCAACTCATCTAGTTCGTTAATTGCATTTGAGGCTTGCTTAGTAGCATCAACACAACGAATAAGATAGGTTAAGAAATCAGCTTGAATTTCCTTCGGAAAGGTCATTTCACGACCAATAATACGTCCAGAAATATCTTTTGCTTTGTTAGCAATTTTATCTTGCTGAGTGACAAGCTCAAGTAGATCGGTACGCTCTACCGGCATGAATAAACCACGCGGTAATTGTAAGCGAATATCTCTTTTCATGTCGTCGGCTTCACGTTCTAGAGAGCGAATGTTTAAGCGAATTTCTTCGGCTTCGACCCATTCTTCTTTAAATACGTGATCGAAAAAAGGGATCAAAGCCTTACTGGCTTGATGAACCTTCTTGATGTGATCTTCCATTGGCTTGATAGGAGATTTTGCGAATACTCCTAAAAATGCATTTGTAGGCATAGCTGACCCTTAAATCAAATTTAGTATGCTGTGCAGGGCGAATTTTACAGTATTAATCACGATTGTGAACGCTTTTCTTACTCAACCTGACAGCTAAGCAGTTATTAACTGCGTTTATAATAATTAAAAAACCCTAATAAATTATAATGACTTTTCTATATCTTCTTGAGATGTATGACGAATATCTTTCCCGTTAACAAAATAAATAATATATTCAGCAATATTTTGACAACGATCGCCAATACGCTCTAATGAACGTACAGACCACACTAAATCCATAATTTTAGGAATTGAGCGAGGGTCTTCCATCATATAGGTCATAATTTGCCTGGTGACGGCTTCGTATTCACGGTCAACCTTGGCATCTTCTTTATGTACTTCAAATGCTTTTTTTACATCCATACGCGCAAACGCATCTAGTACATCATGCAGCATTTTGGATACTTGGCGTCCCATATTTTCAATATTAACCAATAGATCTTGCTGGTCTTTAGTAAAAGAGTCTAACGCCACTTTTGCAATACGTTCGGCTTCGTCGCCGATACGCTCTAAATCAGCAATGGTTTTAGCAATCGCAACAACCAATCGTAAATCACTTGCCGCAGGTTGGCGCCGAGCAATAATACGAGTGCACTCTTCGTCAATGTCCACCTCCATTGCGTTTACTTTATAGTCATTTTCACGTACTTTACGCGCAAGTGCCGCATCGCCTTTATTAACTGCATCAAGGGCGCTATTTAGCTGTAGCTCAACCAACCCTCCCATACTTAAGACATGATTTCGCACGTTCTCTAGCTCTTGATTAAAACGACCAGAAATATGTTTGCTTAAATTGTGCTCCATTGTTTACCTACTTATAAATATTTACACTGTTCCTCGCAGGCTTTAGCCGTAACGACCCGTAATATAATCTTCTGTTTTCTTTTTATTAGGTGTGGTAAATAAGGTGTTAGTATCTGCATATTCAATCAATTCCCCCATATACATAAAGGCCGTTTGATCAGAAACACGCGCCGCTTGTTGCATGTTATGCGTAACTATAACCACGGTAAATTTGCTTTTTAAATCGTTGATCAGCTCTTCAATTACCAATGTTGAAATAGGATCAAGTGCCGATGTTGGCTCATCAAGTAATAACACCTCAGGCTCTATAGCAATTGAGCGGGCAATAACTAAACGCTGCTGCTGACCACCCGATAAACCAAAAGCGCTATCGTGTAGCCTATCTTTTACTTCATCCCAAAGTGCCGCACCACGCAGTGATTGTTCAACCACTTCGTCAAGCTTGCGCTTGTCTTTAATACCTTGTAAACGTAGGCCATAAACCACATTCTCGTAGATTGATTTAGGAAATGGATTCGGACTTTGAAACACCATGCCCACGTTACGGCGTAAAGCCGCTACATCAACACTTTTGTCATAAATATTTTGCCCATGTAATAAAATTTCACCATCAATACGACAAATATCAACCAAGTCATTCATGCGATTAATACAGCGTAACAACGTTGATTTACCACAACCTGACGGCCCAATAAATGCGGTTACCTGACCTTTAGGTATTTTCATATTCACTGAGCTAAGCGCTTGCTTATCACCATAGTAAAGATCTAAGTCTTTGATCTCGAGTGTCGTTTGCTCTGCGCTTAAATTTTCTAAGTCCAACTTCAAACTCGTGTTTGATTGGGTTACTTTTGGAGCGACTTTAATCATCTTTATTACCTTAAAATCTTTACTAATTATTAATCAAGCGATTTAAATTTTTCACGCAAATGGTTACGTATGCCAATAGCGGTAATGTTCAGCGTTATAATCACTGATACCAATAAAAACGCAGTGGCATAAACTAGCGGTCGAGCCGCTTCGACATTCGGGCTTTGAAAGCCAACGTCGTATATATGAAAACCTAAGTGCATGAACTTTCTATCTAAATGAAAATACGGGAAGTTGCCATCAAGGGGTAAAGTCGGTGCCATTTTAACCACACCCACTAACATCAGTGGAGCTACTTCACCAGCGGCACGTGCCACCGCTAAGATTAAACCGGTCATAATAGCCGGGCTTGCCATTGGTACTACGATACGCCATAACGTTTCAGCTTTGGTCGCGCCTAGAGCCAGTGAACCTTGACGAACTGAACTTGGTATACGCGACAACCCTTCTTCGGTCGATACAATCACCACCGGTAAAGTTAAAATAGCTAACGTTAAAGCAGACCATAAAATCCCTGGAGTACCAAAGACTGGACTTGGTGATACTTCTGGGTAAAACAATTGATCAAGACTGCCACCTAGTACATAAACAAAGAAGCCTAAGCCAAATACACCATACACAATCGACGGGACACCAGCTAAGTTAATCACTGCGATACGAATCATTTTTGTCACTGCATTTTTAGCAGCATATTCATGTAAATATATAGCGGCGACCACACCAAATGGAGTAACAATCACAGCCATTAACATCACCATAAATACAGTACCGAAAATAGCCGGGAACACACCACCTTCAGTATTAGCTTCACGTGGGTCGTCTGCAACAAATTTACCCAACTGCACAAAGTAATGCCCTAGCTTACTTAAAAAGCTCATATCATTTGGAAACCAAACATCTAAGACTTGGTATAGTGGCAATGTAACCACTTCACCGCGCATATCTTGCACAGTTACTTGGTCACGCTTAGCTTGTTTACGAAGCGCAAATAATTGATCTTCCAGTACTGCGTATTCGCTGCGTAACTTTTCACGCTCTGCGGCAATTTCAGCAACTCGTTCATCGGTTAGCTCATCATCAAGGGCATAAGCCTTTTCTTGCAGGCGTAAACGCTCCAACTCATAGTTAATATGGCCAATATCACCATTTTGTAAATCTAGCGCTTGCTCGTTTAGCTCAACAGCACGATCTACTAAGTCATATAAAATATCGATGTTATTGTCGTTGAGCACCTTGCCATCTTGAATTACTTGCTCGACATAACCATAAAAATTACCATTTTTACTACGCTCAAAAACCGCAAGTGCCGTTGGCGTTGTTTTAGATTCGATATCCGTTTCAAGTATCCAGCGAAAATCAAGATCAACATATTCACGGTTACCAGTTTTAATAAGTAAGCGCTCTAACTCCTCTTTATCGTAATCAGATAAGTCTATACCGGTTGCTTCAATACGCGACTTTGGCACCATTTCTCGTTCATAAATTTCGCCAATAACAGTTTGTTGTGTTACCGAACCTTGCAGCTCAAACTGTACTACTTCTGACGGCCAAAAGAAGCTTAACCCTTTCCAGGCTATCATTGCTAATAAACCTAAAACTGAAATAAGACTGATACTAACTGCACCACCGGTCATCCATATCCAAGGAGAACCAGACTTAAACCATTGCTTTATCATGTCATGTTTCTCCGCTTACATTGAACTGTATTTATCACGCAGTTGCTGACGAACAAACTCAGCTACCGTGTTGAAAATAAAGGTGAATATAAATAATACAAAAGCCGCCAAAAATAGAATTCGATAATGTGAACTACCTACTTCTGACTCTGGCATTTCAACAGCGATATTTGCTGCCAACGTTCGCATACCTTGGAAAATACTCCAGTCCATAATTGGAGTATTACCAGTTGCCATTAATACAATCATGGTTTCACCTACAGCACGACCCAGCCCCATCATAATGGCCGAGAAAATCCCCGGACTTGCCGTTAATAACACTACGCGTACTAGTGTTTGCCACTGCGTTGCGCCAAGTGCGAGAGACCCATTCGATAAGTGCTTTGGCACACTAAAGACCGCATCTTCAGCAATCGAAAATATAGTTGGGATAACTGCAAAGCCCATCGCAATGCCTACAACCAATGAGTTACGTTGGTCAAAATTCATACCTAGTTCATTGGTTAAGTATTGACGAACATTACCATCAAACATCCAAAGCTCGATGGTTTCGCTCATAGCAAATGACAACCAACCAATAAATAACACCACCGGAATAAGTAAAATTGAATGTGAGCCATCGGGAATACGATGTAATATTTTAGTGGGTAACTTAGTCCAGACCAGCGCTGTTGCTAATACACCTAAAGGTAGCAAAATAAGTAACCCGACAATCGCGGGTAAATGCTCTTCTATTAATGGCGCCAACCAAAGACCCGCTAAAAACCCTAAAATAACGGTGGGTAATGCTTCCATTATTTCGACTGTCGGCTTAACTACTTTACGTAGTTTGCTCGACATAAAGTAAGCAGTATAAATAGCAGAGGAAAGCGCAATTGGTACCGCAAATAACATTGCATACATAGCTGCTTTTAAAGTACCAAACGAAATAGGCACTAATGAAAACTTCGATTCAAAGTCATCACTTGCCGACGTTGACTGCCAAATATAACCCGGCTCTGGATAACCTTCATACCAAACCTCTTGCCATAACGCGGACCACGTAACTTCAGGGTGTTCATTATGAATTTCCAGCACCGTAAGTTTGCCATCAGCCAGAATCAACGCAGCATTTGAGCGCGGTGCAATAGCAAAGTTTTGAATAGCGCCATCACTGACTTTACCTTGCCATAACTTTGCATCACTGGTGGTGTAATAAACACCTAGCTCACCATTAGAGCTAGTAGTAAAAAATGTACGACGATAGAACTCAGTAAAAATATTAAGCTTGGACTGTTTTGACGTTTCAAAAGCGCGAACTTTTTGATACTCGCGGCCATTATCGGTGTTCACTTCAAACCACTGCGAAACTTCGCCATTATCATTAGCGAGCATAAGTGAATTAGCGCCAGCAAGAAGCTGAGCCGAAACGATATTGGCGTTTTCTTCATTCGCTGAAAGCATTTGAATTAGCTCGACTTCTGAAGGGTAACGGGTATCGTAAACATAAACTTGATTAGCAGAGCGAACAAAGACACGGGTATTATTAGGGGATATTAATACTTCATCGACACGTCCATCAACAGCGAGTTCAGTCCGCTCAACCACCCAATCGACTTCGCCAGTAAACATGTTTTCTTCGGCAACAAAACTACTAAACAATAAACGCTCGTCAGCAGTCAATGCGACCACGGCGGTTTTATCTTCGTAGTGACTAAAAGCGAACTTTTTAATCGCTTTACCTTCTGGATCAACTTCAAGGGCTTTTTCACTAAGAGGATAACCTAAGCGAGGAGTCAATAAGCGTTCGTTATTAGGAAAGGTAACCTGAAATTTCGGTTTTACAATGACAACCGAACCATTTTCAAGACCATAAGCATATTGCCCCTGAAAAGCAGCACTACTGGCAAAACTGCTAACTTCAGCCGTCAGGTTAACAGGCAAAGTTTGTATTTTTTTACCGAATGAACCATCTTTAACGCTGTAAAAATCAACATGACCTTGTTGATTTAACAAGTACGCAATTTCAGTTTGTTCTTCAACACCAAGTCCAACTACTTGTTCAATATTACTAAGCATAACGCTGTTACGCTTTTCAATTTTTGCAGACTCAAAAATAGGCTGTACTACATAAAGTAGATAAAAGAATATTAACAGCAATGCTATTAATACCATTCCCCCACCGGCGGTAATGCCAAACTGGGCAAACCGGTCTTTAAATAAGCGGCTCTTATCCGTATTAAAAGTCGCTTTATTCGGATGAGAAGTCATCAACACACCTTTAGATCTTAACGTTATCGGCAGTATATTGCATCAAGATGACATTATTGTTACAGCCGTCATAATCTTCTACACCTAGCAGGTTACTGAAGTGGCCCACTTGGCTGAGTAAATATATAAAATTCATATAGTTAATAACTAAAAGAAATTAAGAAGGCACTTTTAACTAAGAACTTTTTTATTAGAAACAGAAGATTAGCTTAATGCGATGATATTCATACAACGACTAGATTGTTGTTACGGTAAACTTATCAGTAAAAAATTGGACAAATGTGCGAACTGAGTCAATACTCAACTCGGTCTGTATATCCATTAGTTTCTGATTAATTGGGTATGAAAATAACAACAATTATTCAATCATCTACGTCTTAGCATTTATTTTTAAGGCCTTTTTAAAGAGATTTTTATATGAAGCAATTAGTAATTACTATTTTAGGACTCGACCGCCAAGGGCTTGTCGAAGATATCTCATCGGCTATTTTAAACCATCATGGTAACTGGCTAACTAGTAACCTAAGTCATTTAGCTGGGCACTTTGCGGGGATTATCGAAGTTGCGGTGCCTGAGCAGCACTTACAGGAACTACAGGATGCATTGCATAGCCTAGAAAGCCTCGAGGTACGTATTGAAGCTGGTGACGATACCTTAACTGAAAATCAAGCTGAGGAGCTTAATTTTGTGATCACCGGTAATGACCGTCCAGGTATAGTACAAGAGCTTGCCAGCGTTATTCGTCATAAAGGCGCAACTATCACCCACTTAAGTTCAAAACAGCAAAGTGCTCCTAATTGGGGCTTACCTATTTTTAGTGCTGTAGCAACGGTTGAATTACCCAAAGGTATGAACAAAGAAGATGTTATTGCTGGACTTGAAGCCATTACCACCGATTTGATTGTAGACGTAGAAGAAAACAACTAGGCAGCTAGATATATAACGAAGTCTGTTGTAGCAGTGGCACGTTTATCATGCTAATTAATGTCACTTTATAATCCTTTATATTTATCTAAACCTGTATATCAGAATGAAATAAGTACCGGTTCAATTTGGAGTCACAATTTATACGCTAATAGTTTAAACGCTAAATAGCGCTAACAAGAACTGTATGCTCTTATTAGCGCCTTGGGTAATTATTAAACTTATCTATTGGCTATCACATATCCATATGACGGTTAGCGCTTTGCATCATCTGCTTTAAGCTTTGCTTTTCAAGCTCTAATAACTGCTCGAGCTTTTCTTTACCAGTTTCGGTTTCAGCTCGAGCAACCAAGTACTCGTATAAATTAACCACTTTTTTATGCTGACTTGTTAAGTAACGCTGAATCTCTTGCTCATCAGGGCGCGTGTCCTTATCCAAATCTGTAAAAGTAATTAAATCAGGATGTTCAGCGAAATACTCATAACAATAAGTATCTAACGTATTTATTTCGGTAATCACTTTAAATGCCGCTAAATCTTCTGCGAGCTTTTTTTCATACTCCACAAGATAGTCTGCGAGCATAGCGTCGTGCTCATTAAGCATGTCTTTTATGCTATAAAAATTGGCCGCCATTTGAGTATGAAATAGTACCGTCCAATCGTAAACTTCATTAATAGTTTTAACTTGCATGCGTATTCCTTACTTAAAAAAGCATTCGTACATTTATAAAGCGAAAATCGAGCCAAAATATAAACGCATAAAAACAACCACTTAAAAATAAATTTATCTTTCAATTAGCATAAGTTACACACTACGAGTAATTTTTATAGGCTCAGGCTAAGTTAGGCATTTAGTAAAACGACTTTGTTAAGCTCTGCTTGCGCCATAATAAATACACAGCAGGCAGAACGACTAAAGTAAGCACTATGGCGCTTAGCATGCCGCCAACCATGGGAGCTGCTATGCGGCTCATTATTTCACTGCCTGTTCCAGTACCATAAAGTACAGGTAGCAAACCAATAGTTATCGTGGCCACAGTCATCATTACTGGACGTACGCGCATGCCGGCGCCTTCAACAATAGCTTGCTTAAGCTCTATACAACTTAGGTTTTGGTCAGCCTCTGCGGCGGCTTTACACTTTTGTTTATAAGCTTGATTTAAGTACACCAGCATAATAACGCCAATTTCAACAGCTACGCCAGCAAGGGCAATAAACCCAACCCCCACTGCCACTGAAAAATTAAAGTTTTCAAAGTAAATTAGCCAGATACCACCAATCATTGCAAACGGTAAAGTTGCCATAATAATAGCGACTTCTACAGCGCTTCTAAAGTTGAGGTACAACAGTACAGTAATGATAGCTAAAGTAAGTGGTAATACGTAAGTGAGCTTTTCTTTGGCGCGCTCCATATACTCATATTGCCCCGCCCAAGTAATGGAATAACCAGTAGGCAGGTCTAACCCATCGTGTAGTATTTGTTGAGCATTTTGAATATAACTACCAATATCAGTATGCTCAATATCAATAAAACTCCAGCCATTTAAGCGAGCATTTTCGCTTTTTATTCCCGCCGGTCCATCTTCAATAAACACATCGGCGACATCAGCGAGGGCGATACGCTGTCCTAGTGGAGTAACAATTGGCAATAGCATTAGTTTTTCTGGTGAGTTTCGATAGTCTTGCGGGTAGCGTAAATTAATAGGGTAACGTTCTTGCCCTTCAATGGTTTGGCTGACATTAATACCACCAATCGCGGTTGATATAACCTGTTGAACATCAGTAATATTTAAGCCATAGCGGGCTGCTTTATCACGGTTAATATCAACCTTAATATAACGCCCACCAGCAACGCGTTCTGAGTAAATCGAGGCAGTACCGGGTACGTTTTTAAGTAACATTTCAATTTGTTGACCAATTTTTTGAATTTCACTTAATTTTGGTCCCGCAACTTTAATGCCCACTGGAGTTTTAATACCTGTTGCGAGCATATCAATTCGCGTTTTTATTGGCATTACCCACGCATTAGTTAAGCCCGGAAATTTAACTAAGCCATCCAGCTCTTTTTTCAATTTAGTGAGTGTCATACCTTCTCGCCACTCACTTTTAGGTTTAAGTTGAATAAAAGTTTCGATCATGGTCAGTGGTGCTGGATCTGTGGCGGTTTCAGCACGTCCAACCTTACCAAAGACAGTGAGCACCTCTGGCACCGTCGCAATCAATTTATCGGTTTGTTGCAGTATTTCTCGCGCTTTACCAATCGAAACTCCAGGATAAGTAGTCGGCATATACATTAAATCGCCCTCATCAAGCGGCGGAATAAACTCACTACCTATTTTATTAACCGGAC
>NZ_JBQSVO010000076.1:0-18647 GCF_052376275.1 Pseudoalteromonas sp. AOP7-A1-14
ATTTATTTGTACTAATTCCCTAATTGCCAACCAACCTAGCAACAAAACAGTAATATTACCACCAACGATTAGGCTAGCAAACGTAGCCGTTGAGGTTGTCTCAGCTTCAGCAGCTCGAGCTTGCTCTTTTAGTTCTTCAGTGGAGGGCTCAGGCACTATAACTTCAGGCACAGCCTCTATAGGCCTTTCGATTTAAAACTTATAGGTAGGTAACGTAGCCATAAACTCTCGTCCATTTACATTAGTGCCGAAAACGGACATTTCAACATTATAGCGCCCCGAGTCATAGTTTTTGATCAATAATTCGCGACTGAGGCAGGTTATGGCATCAATACTAAACATTTGCTCCTGATTGTTTGGATAGAAGATTTACCTTGCACTAAGACGCTGTCAGAGACAACGACGGTATCATCAAGGGTAACATCATAGCTTATTACGTACGCCAAATAGGTTGGCTACCCTCTTTTTCGACTAAGTCTAGCCGCTCTTCATGGGCTTGTTGCTCGTGAACTGTTGCTTGTAATACCACTAAAGGAGCTCGTTCTGAGCTTAACCGTTGAATGCCACCTTGGCGGCCTTTATCACCGCTTTCTTTATTTTGATTCAGATTCAGCTTTGTTTGACCCCCCGTCATCGCGAGGTAAACATCCGCTAGAATTTCAGAATCCAGTAACGCGCCGTGTAAGGTTCTTTTTGTATTATCTACATCATAACGGCGGCAAAGTGCATCAAGATTGTTCTTTTGTCCGGGGTGCAAATCACGCGCCATTTTAAGAGTATCGAGAACTTGGCAGTAATCGTGGGTATTTGGATAGCCCTGATTAAGTAACGCAAATTCGTTATCCATATGGCCAACATCGAACGGGGCATTATGAATAACCAGTTCCGCTCCTTCAATATAGTCGAAAAACTCTTGGGCAACTTGATGAAATAACGGTTTACCACGTAAAAATTCATTGGTGATCCCGTGAACATCAATAGCTTCTTCCTCAATTTTACGCTGAGGATTAATATAAACATGAAAATTATTGCCGGTAAGGCGGCGATTCATTAGTTCAACACACCCGATTTCAATAATACGATGCCCTTGTTTTGGGTCGATGCCGGTGGTTTCTGTATCTAAAACAATTTGTCTACGTGCCATATCGAATTCTGCCTGACTCTGGTATCTTCCTATAATCACTTTATTGTACATAAGATCAAGGGAAAACAGTGCAAAAAACCGTAGAGATTTACACTGATGGTTCATGTTTAGGTAATCCAGGCCCCGGCGGCTATGGTATTTTTATGTTTTATAACGACCATGAAAAGCAATTAAGCCAAGGGTATACCCACACAACAAATAACCGTATGGAGATGCTTGCAGCCATTGTTGCCCTAGAAAGTTTAAACCGTGCTTGTGTTATTAATCTCACCACAGATAGCCAATACGTCAAGCAAGGTATTGAGTCGTGGCTTGCGAATTGGAAAAAGCGCGGCTGGAAAACTGCAGCAAAAAAACCGGTTAAAAATGTCGACTTATGGCAACGCCTTGATAAAGCATGCGTTAGGCACACTGTTAATTGGAAGTGGGTAAAAGGCCACAGCGGCAATAAATATAACGAAATAGTTGATGATTTAGCCCGAGATGCCGCTAGTAGCAAAGACTTATTAGTGGATGAAGGTTACAAACCAGAATAAGTTAATCTAAATTATTTTATTCAAAAAAACTCGCTTAACAATTTCGCTATATGGTACAACACTTGGAAATACACTATATCGGAGTTCCAACCTATCTGGCTAGGTTAAACCTTTTTTCGTCTGCAATATGCACCGTGTTATTTACAAATTCCGCTTACGATGCTGCTTTGACGTTTGACGAAGTCCCCCACCTTTTACAGGCGAGAAGTGTGGCCTTGAATGCCATTTAGGTTTTATGGGTGTTAGTGGTGCTACTCGCTTACGCGCAACTAACATATAGACACTGCCCATTGGTTTTAAATATTGCTTGGTAAAACGTCGCCAAAGTGCAAAACGCGAAAGTCTGCTTCCGCGCGCAAGAGATGAGTATATAAAGCGCTCGTCATGGATCAGTTCAAAGCCTAGTAAATTGAGCCAATCTTTTACACGTGCTGGAGTGAAAAAACGACCCGTCCAAGGTAATTTCTGACCACTAAAAGGTAACAGCTGCGCCAGACCACATAAACTAAAAGGATTAAAGCCGGTGATCACTACATAGCCGCCAGGCAATAGAGTTCGGTGTGCTTCGCGTAAAATATGATGAGGATCTGAGTGATACTCTAAGCAATGGCTTAAAATACAGGCATCAACGCTGTGTTCATAAAACGGCAGTTCGTCTATATCAGCCACTACGCCAGTATATCGCCCAGCTTCTGCCACGCATACTTGATGCTTTATAGGACTTTCGCTGGTATTAAGTTCACCGCTTAAATTACCCAGTTTTAGCATATGGTAACCAAACATACGTGGCAGCCATGGCGCCATTTTACGCTCAATGTCACTGCGTAAATAATCCCCATGAGGGAACTGTTGCCACGATAGTGGTTTCGGTCCTTCTTGAAAACTAAGGGCTGGTTTCATTCGCTGAGCTCGTTATACTATGTATTAATGATCACTTTATAGAGCAATTCACTATGGTGCAAGTTAAAGCAATTAAAGCCTTTTCTGATAATTATATTTGGTGCATAACTAAGCAAGATAACAATCAAGCGTGGGTGGTCGACCCAGGCCAATCAGCCCCCGTTTTAGAATATTTAAACCAAGCGGGCTTAGTATTAGCAGGGATTTTAATTACTCATCATCATTATGACCATACTGATGGCGTTGCCGATTTATTAGAATGCTTTAACGATATTCCTGTTTATGGCCCCAAAAACAGCCCCTTTAAAGGTATAACGAAGCCGTTAATTGAAGATGATGTGGTCGAAGTACTTGATACGCAATTTAAAGTAATTACTTCAGCGGGCCATACTCTTGATCATATTTGCTACTTACATAATGATTTAGCTTTTACTGGTGACACCTTATTCAGTGGTGGCTGCGGGCGCTTGTTTGAAGGAACACCAGCGCAAATGTATCATTCACTTAATAAACTAAAACAGCTGCCTAGCGATTGTAAAATATATTGCACTCACGAATACACTCAAGCAAACCTGAAATTTGCCTTAGCGATTGAACCAAATAACTCAGCCCTAATAGAATATAATGAATGGGTTACAGCAAGGCGCCAACAAAATGAAATTACTTTGCCCACCAGCATCTCTCAAGAAATAAAAGTTAACCCTTTTATGCGTAGTGATTTATCAAAAATTACAGAAAACATACCAGCGAAGTACAACCAACATACAGAAAGTTCATTGCAAAAAAGTGAACCTTGGCATAACTTTGCGAGTCTTAGAAGCTACAAAGATCATTTTTAGTGCATAAAGCCTAAATAGTTCAACTGATTAGCTAACTATTCACGGCGGTATGTTTTACAAATGTTTGTAAAGTGGCAATATTGACTTAGAACAAGTATTATTCGCCGAGTTTTTACCTGATGTATTGGTACTTATGAATAAATCCCCTGTTATTTTACTCTTGGCGCTTTCGCTAAGTGGCTGTCAAATGTTGACGTCAACACCGTCAAAATCAGTTACAGAAAATCAAACAGAGCAACCACTTAATGGCGCTACACCAAATGATATCAGTGAGGCATTAACTATTAACGCCCATTATAAGCAGGTCAATGAGCAAAAGCAGCAAGCGCCAGTGTTTGACGATGTATGGGAGCGGATTCGCTACCAGCTCTCTATTGAAGTACCACAAAACCGTCCCGTAGTTACCGAACGAAATTATTATGGGAAACATCAGGCCTACTTAGATCGTATATCTAAACGTGCAGCTCCCTATTTGCATTATATTGTAGAAGAGATTGAAAAACGCGAAATGCCTGTCGAAATTGCTTTATTACCTATTGTAGAAAGTGCCTTTGATCCGTTTGGCTATTCACATCGCAGCGCATCAGGTATTTGGCAGTTTATGCCACAAACCGGTGAACGTTTCGATTTAAAACAAAATTGGTGGTATTACGGTCGCCGCGATATTGTGCAATCTACCCGTGCTGCACTTGATTACTTATCATACTTACATAAAATACTTGAAGGTGATTGGCTAAATGCCATTGCCGCTTATAATTCAGGCGAAGGCCGATTATTGCGCGCAATTAAGAAAAACCGCAAAAAGCACTTACCCACTGACTTTTGGTCACTTGATTTACCTAAAGAAACCACATCTTACGTGCCTAAGTTATTAGCGCTTTCGGACTTATTAAAACGCCAAGATGAGTTTGGCTTAAAATGGCAGCCAATAATTAATGCTCAAGTTGTTGAAGCGGTGGATGTTGGCTCGCAAATAGATTTAGCCTTTGCCGCTGAAATGGCCGATATCAGCCTCACCGAGTTATACCGGTTAAATCCAGGCTTTAATCGCTGGGCAACCGATCCTAATGGGCCTTACTTTTTATTGTTACCCACTGAAAGCGTCGATAACTTTAAGCAACAGCTAGCTAAAACAGAGCTTAAAGATCGCCTAAGGTGGCAGCAGTATCAAGTTGCCCGCGGCGATAGTTTATCGGTCATTGCTAATAAATTTGCAACCACCACAGGTGCAATTAAATCTCTAAACAAACTTAAATCAAACACCATTCGCCTTGGACAAAAATTACTAGTACCACTGAGTGATGGCGCGATTAACAGCGAGCATCTCCCCCAAAAAGTACGCATGGCGGTAAATAAAAATAGTCAGAAAAAACTCAGCCATAAAGTTAAAAGTGGCGACACCCTTTGGGATATTAGTCGTGAATACGATGTCACTATGAGCGAATTGGCGAAATGGAATAAACTTGAGAAAAATGCAGTATTGCGCTTGGGCCAAAAGTTAACCGTTTATAAAAATACTCCAGCACCAAAAACAGCACTTGTAAGCACGAACCGTTCAATTACTTATAAGGTCCGCCGTGGTGACTCTTTAGCGCGTATCGCCTCAAAGTTTAACTTAACTGTTAATGAGATTATTAAATGGAATAATTTAAAAGGGCAAAAGTATCTACAACCGGGTCAAAAACTTAAGCTTAAGGTTGATGTAAAAAGTACATAACTTTGTGTATATATAAAGCAAATCTAAAAAAGAGCGCACGCGCTCTTTTTTAGATTTTGTAAACGACTCGTTTTACTCTGGCAACTTTACTAGCCACTCTTTTAACCAAGGCTCTGTAACAGGCCACGGTTCAAAATCCTCACAGGCATCAATTTCTAAACGATGACCAATAGGCTTTGCTTCTAAGTCACGAAATAGCTCATCAAAACTGCGCCCTGCTCCACAAAAAGTCTCACCATAGCTTCTATCACCCATTGCTACAATGCCATAAGGCTTGGCTGTTAACATAGGGAATTGGTTATTAAGCTCGTTATATAAACACGCCAGATTATCCGGGATTTCACCGTCGCCGGTCGTTGAAGTGACCACCAAAATATGGCTAGCAGCTTTAACATCATCAACAGTTGGGTCGTTGATAAGTTTAACTTGATGAGACGATTGCTCAATAAACTCTTCAACTTCATCAGCTAAACGCTCAGCACCGCCATAAACACTGCCCACAAAAATACTGATAGTAGCCATTAATAATCCTTTTCTTGATGTGGCCAACCAAGTTGCTGACAAATGCTAAGCATTGCATCCCCTAGTGGCGCTTTAATTAAAACTTGTTGCTGTGTATAAGGGTGCACAAAGTTCAGCTCAGTTGCAAATAACATTAATCGGCGAAGCTTAAAATGTTCTCTAAAAAAATGATTATGTTGATTATCCCCATGATTCACATCACCAATAATCGGTAACGATAAATGATTTAAATGACGACGTATTTGATGCTTTCGACCTGTTTTTGGTAAACACTCAACTAACGAATACCGAACTGTTGGATATTTACCAATTGGGATTGGTAATGTCGCCTGATGTAGACAATGAAACTGCGTTTGCGCTTTTTGTGGAGCTTTATCTTTTGCGGCAAATTTATCCGCTATTTTATCAAGCTCTTCTTTTAATGGCTTATCAACAAAAACTGATTCATTTAAAAAACCGCGCACCAAAGCCAGGTAACGCTTTGTTATAGTGCCATCAATAAACTGCTGATTAATATCAGCCGCGGCTCCAGAGCTTAAAGCAAATAATAATACACCCGATGTCGGCCTATCTAAGCGATGTACAGGAAATACATGTTGGCCAAGTTGGTCACGAAGCATTTGCATTGCAAACTGGGTTTCGTGCTTATCTAAAAGCGAACGATGTACTAATAAACCAGATGGCTTGTTAATCGCTACATAGTTTTCGTCTTGATACAAAATTTCAAGTTCGACAACTTCAGTTGGAACTAGGTGATCAGTCATTATTCATGCCTAGTAAGTTATCAAACGCTTTGAGTTGTGCTGTAATTTCTTGCCCGCCATTTTTTTGTGCAAGCATTAGCTCACCCATCGGAGCTATAGCAAGACTTGTAGGTAGAGATTGTTTTGTATCAATAAGATTCTGCATTTTTTCTATAAACACAAACTGCAACCACTGCTCAAAAGCCATTGTATCATGGCAAAATGGTACTTTTGATTCTAAAGCAGTTTCCGCTATTGGCTCATCTTGCCATAACTGGTGCTGCTTTAATAAAACACTAAGCTGATTTAAATAAAGTTGGGTTTGCTGGTACATAATCCCCCTTATTGGTATTGATAACATATCTAAACTTAATTATACCTAAGTCAACTCAAGATGCGCGTTTGAGTTGGAATTAAAAGCGATTTAGACAAGCCATTGATTGACAATAATAGTGATCCCCTGGTTAAAATCAATAATGTAGTATCAATCGCTTTAAACCAATCATTGGGCACGCACAGGGATTTACCCTAATCTTTGCGACTTCTTAAAATAGGTGCTAATGCTACAAAGTAACGCCTTGATATTAAGTGTCTATGAAACGCTATGTTCTGCACCTTGAGGTGACTTGCCTATATACCCTGTTCCCTCATAAGCGGCTATGACGTATAATTTAATGAATTTTGCAGTAAAATTGAGAAAAACATGGCCGAACGAATAGCAACTTTAGGGCAATTACTAGATACCGCAGGCACCCAGTGGCGCGCCTTTGATATTGGTAGACACATAACCAAATTTGATAAAACGCAGTTTATGGCTATCGAACAAGCACAAATCCCTTACCCTTTCCCGCTAGCTGGTCATGCGTGGTTAGCTATTCAGTTTTGGGATAGCAAAGCCAGTAAGGAACCGTATGTATGGTTTTTAAAGTTTCCTATTGATGAGCAAAGTAAATTAGTAAGTGCCAGCCGCGATCATTTTGCCAGCATGGTCATGGAAGCGCTGGGAGAAGACTTAACTAGCGAGCACGCTGAAGGGAAACTAGATAACAACCCCTATGTTTTCACGCCTAATGCAAACAAACTCGCGACTTTCAACGCCCAACTTAAGGTATTGCTCAAACAACCTGCATCACAATATTACGAATACGCACGGCAATACTTTAGCGGTCAAGTTGGTTTTAATAATTGGCAAAACGTTGCGGTACAAGGCATTGCTGATTTTGCGCTACGCCTGCACGAGGATAATAATTTAGTTAAGCTGCAAGACGCATGGGGGCAACTGCCTGCTGAGGTTTTACAGCCACTAAGCGCGATGTTGGAACACGTTGATATTCCGGTAAAGTTTTGTGAACAGTTAGCCAAGTACGCACAAACAGCGATAACACAGCAAGATACTATTGCCCTATGTTGTGCCCTTCGCGCGATGTCATCATCATCAGCAAAAGGAGTTATTGCACAACTGGTAGATACTATTTTAGCTTCTGAACTTGCTCACGATTCTGATGTACTATTAACCATAGCTGGACGCTGCTTTAGCTTATTAGAAGATGGCGACCGATTACATATCTTTATGGATAACTGCGCGCATCACCAACAGATTGATGAGTTATTCCCGAGTATTTTTGCTGACTTAGTTGCAATACCGAGTGTGAGACCACACTTACTAGGCTTACTACGCAAAGAAAATCGTAGCGAAACACTCGCGCGTGCAATTGGAAGGTTATTCTCTTAAATGGCAAGTTTATGGACGTTCATTTTTATTGGTAGTGTAATATACCTATTTTGGCTTAATCGTAAGGTGGCTGAGGCCGCCAATGCCCACGCGAAGCGCCAAGTAGAACAATTACAAGTACAGCTAATGAGCGTTGCTTGCATAAAGCGCCGTTTTAGTGTTTTAAAAAGTGGCAAGCCGGGTATTAAAAGTGAATTTATTTTTGAGTTTTCAAGTGACGGTGAAAGCGTTTATCAAGGTGTGATGTTTTTAGAAAACGAAATGCTCAAAAGTGTTGTCGTACCGCCGCATAAGATTTAGTTAGAAAGGGATTTTGAAGGGGGGTCTATAAATAAACTAAGGCGCAACATATAGTTACGCCCCAATCTGACATTATCCATAAAAAGGCATCCATACCTATGCCGAAGCAACCTTTTTTATCTATCCCCTGAACGGGTATACATCCTCATACACCCTCACATTGCATCTATGCAATAGCCTAACACGTCCCAGTGTATCCTTTCGCTTACTTACGCTTCCAAGCGTTACCGTAGCTTCCTGCCACATCATCCTCAAGTCTAATCCTTATCATTAGCTCCGCTAATGCTCTGCATCCTAGCAGTATCCTTGTATATCCGTACTCTATTGTCCCTGTTGGCATCATGCCTAGCATTATGCTAATTTGCCTAAATCCATTTCCTTGGCAGTAGCTTAATCATTAAGCTTGTGTCATCTTGACAAAGTAAAGTGTAGTGTAATTTGGTAATTGCGATACAGGCAAATAATAATTATTTTCATGTAACAAATTTGAAAAGTACACAATACTTATAATTATCAGCACCTTGATTTATATTTCTCGTACTTTGATAAGGTATAAACTGATAAAGCGTACAATATTGTAGGATAAGTCTCACAAGTTATTTCCTATATTAGCTGCTTGCTGATTAATGCTAAAACGCTAATGTGGGCTAGGCTTAAAGAGTAATTGACCATCGACGCTATTAAAGCTCAAGGCTTTAAATTTACTAAACCCTTCGCTACTAAAGAACTTAATATGCACATCACGGGTTACAAACACCGCCATGCCAGTCGCATCTATATTGCCATCAATTAAATCATCCAAGCCACGTAATAAATAACGACCAAAACCTTGACCATGAAAGTGAGGATCAACTGCTATAAACGCTAAAAAGTAATAATTTCCCTTCTCCTGCAGCGACTCTCGAATGGTTTTTTCTTTTTCAATTAACTGATTAGTTTGAAGGTAACCTGCACTTAACATTAACTTTAAACGCCAATGCCAATAACGCTCGGCTTGTAGTTGACTACTTGACTCAAACACACACGCAACGGCCTTTAGACGCTTGTCACGATATAAACCAATTAAGGGCTGTCTTTGTTGCCAAAAAGAGCTCAGCTCTTCACGAATTAGCCCTCGTAGTTTTTTTTCATAGCTGGACTTTTGTTGCTCATTATAATTAAGCACTTTTTTGAATACAGGGTCATCATGATAAGCTTGATACATTAAGCTACCAGCAGTGCTGAGATCTTCAGCTGGTAAATACTGCACAATAAAGTTTTCATTTTCTTGAGCAACGGTCATTTGTATTCCTCTTAAAATTATTGTGTAAATAACAATGTAATTAACTATAGTTAAAAGCTGACAAAATATGCAAATTCAGCGAAGGTTAAACTACACTGCCCCACCATGCAGTTTAGCTCGTTAGCTCGCTTTAAACTTCTTTAAGGAGTATGATATGGATACCACGAAGCACGATATTTCAACTTTATTTTCACAACTAGGATTACCTAGCTCAGAAGGTGAAATTGACGCATTTATAGCCTCTCATCAGTTAGCAGACACCACCTTGCTACAAGATGCGCCTTTTTGGGATGAAGGGCAGCAACATTTTATTGCAGAGTCACTCGCGCAAGACGGCGCATGGAGCGAAGTTATTGACGAGTTAGATGTTCGTCTACGCCAATAACACTCACATTTTAAACAATTAATTTTTATTATAACCACGCACTATAAACACTATTTTTACGGTGCGCTTTATCTATTTAAAAGAGCTTATAACCTAATGAATGCAGTTGTATTTGATGCAATAAAAAACCTTCTTCACGAAGGTAAAGTCCCTACCGTAGCCTTAACTAAAAGTAAACTGAGTCAAGCTGTACCTATGCCTGTGATTATCGCAGCAGTTAGCCAATACAAAAACAACCCTGACTCAATAAACAGTTTAGTTAAAAGTGACACACCGCCAACTCAACAACCACAACATAATCAATTAGATCGCATTGAAGAAAAACTAGATAAATTACTAGTTTTACTTGAACAGAAGTAGCATCTCAAAGACAATAGCTAGCTGAATAATAAATAACTTGAGACTCCCCATGTTTGTTGTTGATTTAACGTTTGACTGTTACCAAGACACTACTTTAGATAATGCTGAGCAAGCGATTAACCGTTTAGTGAACGCTCTTAGGTTTAATGGTCAAATCATGGGGGAGGAATTTCCAACTGTGCTCAAGGACGGTTACTTTATCACACGGGTAATGTGCCCAACCGATAATGCAATGCATCCGCTCAATAACAGCCCCTTTGTTAAGCACAGCATTGAAAAGCTCCACGACGCAGGCTTATTAGCACCTAAAGTAAAAGTCATCGGCCAAGATATTCATTCCAATGGGGCAGATACCTGTACAGCACCTTCTAGCTATATTTTATATACAACCTACGTGCATACCTGTAGCCCGCTTTATTGTGGTGATGACTTTTTGCCAGTACCTCTTTATACCATTCCAGCCATTGCTAATGGGGATTATAAAACACTTATAAAATGGCAAGAGGATTGGCAAGCTTGTGACCAAATTCAAATCAATGGGGCTACTCGCTGTGAGTTTCCTGCACTGGATGAAATTGCCAGCCTCGATAGCGACCTATCAAGACGTGGTAAAGATATTGCCAAACGCATCCGTTATCTAACGCAAAAGCCGGTTTACTACTACTTATACCGTGTTGGTGGTAAAGACAAAGCCTCTGAACTTGAGCGTAAATGTCCAAGTTGTAAAGGTGACTGGAAGCTTGATGAACCTTGGTTTGGCTTATTTGATTTTAAGTGTGAGCCGTGTGGGCTAGTGTCTAATGTTTCGTGGGATTTTCAATAAAAATTAATACTTTTCATCTGGCTTCTTTGCGCCCCCCTGTGTGGTTAGGCCTACATTAAGCATGAAAAGTTTATTCGGGTTATTAAGCACCCAGAAGCTTAAAGTACTAATTAAATTTTAAGCTTCTGTAAAAACTCATCGATATCTTCAGCGAGTACATGATGCGGCTTTTTACCTACATACTCTAAGCAAACCTGGCCGGTTTCAAGTAATATAGTGATCAATAAATCATCTTGTTCAGTTAAACCAATAAATACCGTCTCGGCTTGCTTTAGCTTTCGCTTCATTAGTATATGGCCGGTTATATTTTGCTGTAATAAATCATAGTCAGCTTCATTCCACGCTTGCAGTAATTCTATATGGTGGTCATCTAACTGCACTTTAATGGGCCCTGAAAAAAAGCTGCCATAAAACTGACTTAACGCATCAGGAAATACAACCTCAAGGGCATTTGCTAAATCATTTAGATTTGCACTTGGTTGCCTTACTATCGCCTGATACTGAATAAGACCTTGCTCGTTCACAGCGCCATGCTCACACGGGCTCGGCCATTCTGGGTCGTGCTCAATCAGCGGTAGTTTATTTGTGCGTGCTTTTACTTGCTCAGCATAATGTTGATGAAGTTGTTTTAATTGACTGACAATTGACATACTGCGAAACTCATTAGCTTTAGGTATAATGCCTCCATTGTAACCAGAAAAGATTCAACATGACAGACTACAGCAACTCTCCTGATTTAAAAGGCAGTGTATTAGGTCAATCAACTGAATATGTTGATACCTATACCCCGAGCCTACTATTCCCTATTGCACGTAAGTTAAACCGTGATGACTTAAATATCGACGAAAGTACATTACCCTTTAAAGGCCAAGATCTGTGGACCGGCTATGAACTCTCTTGGCTTAACGCCAAAGGAAAGCCGGTGGTCGCCGTCGCGTGTTTTATTTTTGCTTGTCAAAGTAGCCACATAATTGAGTCTAAGTCATTTAAATTATATTTAAATAGCTTTAATCAAACACGCTTTGATTCTCTTGAACAAGTACAAACAGCACTCATTACTGATTTATCAAATGCAGTGGGCAAACCCGTAGTAGTAACTTTATACAATAGCGATGATTATAATTGCTTGCCTTATACACCTTTACCCGGTGAATGTATCGATGAGTTAGATATAGAAATTGATAACTACGATATTGATGCCAGTATCTTAACAAGTAGTAATAATGAGATAGTGACTGAAACACTACACAGCCATTTGTTAAAGTCTAATTGCTTAATTACCTCACAACCTGATTGGGCGAGTATTATTATTTGTTATAGTGGCGCACAAATCTGCCGTGAGTCCCTGCTTAAGTATTTGATTTCGTTTCGTACCCACAATGAATTCCATGAACAATGCGTTGAGCGTATTTATTGTGATTTAATGGCCTCGCTTAATATTACTGAGCTTGAAGTTTATGCCCGCTATACACGCCGCGGCGGATTAGACATCAACCCATACCGTTCAAGCCAATCTGACGAAATACCATTTCAAGTGAAAATAAACCGCCAGTAATTGCTCGCCACAGCTAATTTCGGGGTTAAACTAAAGCTGACTTTTAGCATCGTTGAATCAGCGGCTTTTCAGATAGCTAATATTTTGAGTTATTGATAAGCACGCTGACGATACCTGTGGCTTAACTCGATCAATACAGCCTTTCCTTGGACAAATAACCGCATTACTTTTGATTGACGCTATCAAATTCGATAAAGATTTTTATAGGCAAATGATAGCCAGCTGTGTGCGTCTACTGCTCATAAATAGGCTAACGCAGCATTAAATTCAAACACGTCTTAACTAATCTAACGCTAGTCCCAATCAAATTTATAAAGCACATCAACATTTTGATATAACCCGCTAGTAATTTCTATGTATAACTGAGAAAGCAACTGATACCGCACAGCAACTTCACTAAGCGAATCAAACACACCTACACTATATTTTACTTGTAAGCTTGGTGCTATATAGCCTGATATTTCTACTTTGGTGTTATCACCACTGCCTGAAGAGCTTAAACTTACATCTGATAAACCAAAGGTTTCACCTACTTTTGAAACCACGCCTTCACTTTGGCTAACTCCCTGAGAAAGCAGTAATTGTGTAAGCATTGCATCGCCAGATGAGGTCTCGCCATCTCCTAATGGTTGCCCATTAAGTAAGTAAGCTAGTGCTTGCGCTTGGTCCATCACAGGCTCAGAGAACACTTTTAGTGCTGGCTGTTCAACAGTACCGGTAAGTGTCACTCCTGCGACTACGTCGTTTGCTGTGTTATCAGGGTTACGGATTGCTTTAATATTTAAATACGGCTGCTCAATAGAACCGCTAAAACCTACTTGCCCAGTGCTAATTATTAAGTCTTGCCCAAATGCTAAATAAGTACCATCAATCAAGTTAAGCTCACCAGTGGCTATAATCGGCGCACCTTGGTTCATTTTTATGGCTAAGTCGCCAGCTACTTTTGACTCCAAACCGAACGACTCTACTTTTACATCGTTTTTAACAATCACTTTTAAATCTATATCGTAATCAAACGGGACTTTTTCTGTGGTCTCTGTTTTTTGATCGACGATAATTTCGTCATCACTAACTTGTACCGCGCCTTCTGGGAGCTCTTCAATCATTATACGACCGTAAGGTACGACTACTTCACCAGCTAGTTTGAGCGCATTATTGGCTAAGCCTATTTTTAGATCAGGAGATATCTTAAATGTCACACCTTGCTGCGCGCGTACAAAAAATTGCTCACCTATCACGGTAACATTTACAGCCGGTTGTGCGCCTTGCCAATCAACATCACCCGTTAGGTTTATTTTACCACCCTGATTATCGTTTAAATCACCTTTTATAGTGGCTGTGGTTTTATCAAACACTACATTTATATTTGACTTTTGCAGCGCAACAGGAAGTTGTTCTCCCTCTAAATTTATATCGCTAACGTTAAGTTCACCGTTTAATAAAGGATCTTTTAAGGTTCCTGAAAGCGCTACTTTACCACTAATATCACCCTTTAATTGCTCTAGAGTCTCTAGAAATGGCTGTAAATCTGAAAGCAGTATTTTATCGATATTAACCGTGCCATTAAGCGCCTGTGTATTTTGTATGTCATCAATATTAATTTGTGTATTTATTTTACCCAACACACTTGATTCCAAATTAGCCTCGAGTTGACCTTTTTGGGAGTCTGAATAAGCACTAATACTGAGTGTTTCTATAGGTAGGTTAAATCGGTCTTCTTCTGAGGTTAATATTGCCGTTAGATCTTGAGAGTTTATATTCGTACGCAGTGTTTTAAGCGCACCGCTTTGCCAGTTAAGTGCCATATCACCGGTTATATCACCCCGTGTGTGAATGTTTTTTGGCAAAAAGTGTTTAAGTTCTTCCAGGGCTAAATTATTTAGCTTTGCATTTAACTGACCAAGCTCTTTTGCTTGAGTTAGCGTGTCTATACATAGCTTGCTTTGCTGTGATGCCCAACAATGCGCGCTCACATCAAAATCCCCGCTTTGGGTATTAAACATAATGGCAATATTTTTAGTGTTGTTAAAGCTTAGCTTTTTGTCGCTAAGTGTTACATTGCTAAGCTCGCCGTTCCAAGTCGCGTTATTAATTTTTCCATTAACCTCGAGAGCGACACGGCCTTGCTCTGCATCTACTGATGCTGTTAGTTGATGATCTGTTTTATCGCCAGTGGCATCAATTTTAACGCTATTAATTTGTTGTTCTGCGACTAAGGCCGAGCCAACACTTACCGATAAATTTGTTTGCCAGTCAGCGGCGGTATCTAAATGTCCTTTAACGGTAAGTTTATTTATGTTTATTTCATTAAAAATAAAGCGATCTAGTATAAGTCCTAAGTCTATAGAGGGCGTTAACCTGTCGCCTCTAATTTTTAAATCTGCATTACCGTTGGCAATAAATGGCATATTCGCTTCTTCATCACTTTTAAGTGTTACCTTGCCATCAACCTTCCATGTATCGTCAACCTGTCCACTTAGCACTAACTTATTGGTGCCACTGCTTAAATAAAAGCTATCGATACTTGCTTTTAATTCTTTGTCGAGCTTAAAATTTGACGCAAATTCAAGCGGTACATCGTTTAGTAACCCACTTAACTTTGTGTCGTCCATTTGTAATTGCCACGCATCGGCAGCGGCATTAAATGAGCCTTTAAACTGCCCTGAAATATCACTGGTTGCAGCATCCGTTAAGTACTGCGCCTTTAAGTTAGCAAGCGTGCCATTGAAATTCGCTTTTATACCCTGTTGCCAATCAACATTTGCTTTTATCACAGCGCTGCTGTCGTTAGCTTTTATACTAAGCGCTTCAAGCGTTGCCTTTGTAAGGCTTCCCTTTAGCTGGGTATTTAAATCTACAGCTGGATACGCGCCTAATTGGCTATTTGCTAGTAAGCTAAGCTGGTAGTCATCGGCATTTCCTTTTGCATTAAGGCTTACATCTTTTACCTTCAGCTCATTATTTTGCGCATCAATAAGCCATTGATTGATTTTACCGTTTAACTCAAATGGGTAGTTTTTTTGTTTTAAATTAGCAGTAGCAGTTAACGTTAGCGGGTATTGTCCACTCGTTTCTATGTTTAAATTTAAGTTAGCTAAATCACCATTTAGCTGCAAATTAGCTTGATGCTCATCACTTTGTAAAATCACACTGCCTTTTACAGGTAAATTACCCGCAAGCTCTGCGTCAAGCTGAGTATTGAGCTGCCACTGCTCATAGCTCGCAGAAAGAGACTGCAAATTAATTACTTCATCTTCAACGCTTAATTGCAGCGAGATGTTTTCAATATTATTTTTAGCCTCACCTTGCTCAATCGTTACTTTAGCTATATCAAACGCTTCAATGACTAAATCAAGTGGTGATGTAAATTCAATATTTGGTAATGCGGGTAACTCAGTGAGCGGTGCTTTAGTTACTTTGGTCGTTTGTGTCTTAGCGTCTTGTTCTTTTAAAGCAACGAGTACGCTAGGTATGTTCAAGTTTTTAACCGTCAGTTTAGAGCCTTCTGCCTTTGCTGAAAGCTGAAAACTATTAACGCTTACGTTGGCACTTGAGTGGTTTAAATTAAATTCATTTACCGCTATATTTTTTACAGAAATATTAAAAGGTAAGCTGATTTTTTCAAGTGGCTCCGAGGAAGGCTCTTCCTGTGCTTCTGCGGTTTTTGGCAAAGTTAAATTTATAGATTTAGCACTTAAATTATCGATACAAATACCATCGCAGTGCCACCAAAATAAATCAACTCTTAATTGTTGGGCATTAAAATCCAATCCGTTGCGAGTAAAGCGAACGTTAAAAGCATCGTTATAAACAAAGCGGCCATTTTTAATTTCAATATGTAACCCATCAACTATTTTATTGGCACTGTAGGCAATAAATTGATTACCGGGTGCGGTAAATAACAAACAAAATATTGCAATAACGAGCGTGGCTAAAATAGCACTAACGGAGGCTGTTATTCTTTTAAATACTGACATTAAATTTCTGGCCCTATGGTAATACTCAAACGTGTACTTTTGCTTTCTTTTGTTAACCCCCATGCGTGGTCTATACGTACTGGGCCAACCGGTGTTAAATAACGAAAACCAAAACCTGCACCAACTTCAAAGTCATCCGAAAAATCATTAGTGGCGGTACCACCATCAACAAACAGCGCTGCTCGCCAGTTTTGAGCAAACTGATAGTTGTATTCAATTGTGCTGGTTAGTAAATATTTACCACCAATAAGGTCACCATCATCGTTTTCAGGCGAAATTGATTGATAAGCAAAACCGCGTACACTTTGATCACCACCCGCGTAAAAGCGTAGTGAGTAAGGTACGTTTTCAATATCATCAACGACCATTGCACCTACATTTGCCTTTAAAAAAACTAAATGGCGATCTAGATAGGTGCGTAGCCATGCATGCTGCATTTGTACTCTTACTAAGTTAGTACTTGAGAGCACGTCATCTAAGCCAAATTCAGCTGAAATTAACCACTGCTCCCCCCAAAAGGGAGTAGTACCTCCTTTTGATTTTTTTCGCGCATAACTAATACCAGGCATTAACATTTCTGTACTTTGTTCTGGCTCATCACCAATTCGATAAGTTTCTTGGTCGCGGCGTAAAAACGCGGTGCGCACCCATTTATCTTCAGTTAACCATTGGCGCTGTAATTGACCAGTTAGTATTTCACTGTAAGTATCATTTGTTAGCTCATCTTCTAACTTATAGCCTGCAGATAATCGCCATAAATCATCGTTAGGATCGTCAACAGGTATTGTATAAGCCATTGAAATATCCTGCTGCTTTTGTGCCACGTTTAAATTGGTTTCGAGGTAGTGGCCATCTTCAGTTATCCACGGTTTACTCCATTTAAAGCGTACTTTAGGGCCTAAGTCAGTGCTGTAACCGCCACCAATCTCATAGCTATTAGCGGGCTTAGGCTGCACATCGACTTTAATTGGAACTTGGTTGTTTTTACGCGCTGCAATATCAGCGTAAACCCGCGCGCTTGCAAAATAAGGTGTGCTTGATAAATCAAGATTATAATCAGCAATGTGTGTGGATTTATAAGGTTGCCCTTGAGTAAAAGGCGCTAGAGAGCGTATGTACTTTTCTGCCGGGGTATTACTCGCAATTTCTATATCACCAAACTGATAACGCACACCAGTGTTAATAACAAAAGTAATAACCGCACTATTTTTTTGAACCGATACTTCTAATTTACGCGCTGGCCATTTAGCATCAAAATAACCATGTTCTAACAACATTGACTCTATTTTTTTATGCGTAGAATCATACTTGCCATGACTTAAAATATCACCTTGCTTTAAGTTAATATTTTTAATTAACGCCAGCAATTGCTTATCACTTTTACCTTCACCGTTTAAGGTGATATTAATTGCTTCTATTCGAGTTGCAGGACCTCGCTCAACTTTTACGATTAACTCGTTGTCGTCTTTATCATATTCAATTTCAACTGTAGGATTATAATAGCCAAGCGCTTTTGTACTATTTTGTACTTGCTTTTGTGCATAACGAAGAAGTGTACGAGTTGATTTTTCTCCAATTAATTGCTTAAGATACAGAGCAACATTATTTTCTAAATCTCCGCTTAAGCCTTTAATTTCGTAATCTTCGATGATTTCTTCAGCCGCATAGCTGTTTGCTGAAAGTAAGGCACTTACAACACATATGCAACGTAAAAACTTAATAAACAAGTAAATATCCTTACTTTTAATATCTTATACACAATTAGTTAATTAAGTGCATATTAGCACAGCCATAATGAGCAACACATTAACTTAATTTCGTTCCAACACGGT
>NZ_JBQSVO010000077.1:0-18552 GCF_052376275.1 Pseudoalteromonas sp. AOP7-A1-14
TAAAAAAGCCTGCTTAGCAGGCTTTTTTAGATACAAACTTTTTGAAATTTAAACCGCTTGCTGAATAATCACTTCATCAGCCTTTTTGGTGTACTGAGGCATGCGATGGAAGTTCAAATAACGATAAGTATCAGCTGCTGTTGCATTGATCTTAGCTGCATATTCTTGATACTCAGCAGGAGTCGGTAATTTACCTAAAATTGCTGCAATTGCTGCAAGCTCTGCTGATGCTAAGAATACATTTGCGCCGGTACCTAAACGGTTAGGGAAGTTGCGTGTAGAGGTAGAAACCACCGTTGCTTTATCTGCAACGCGTGCTTGGTTACCCATACAAAGTGAACAACCTGGGGTTTCGATACGTGCACCAACACGACCAAAGATACCGTAGTAACCCTCGTCAGTAAGCTGGTCTTTGTCCATTTTAGTCGGCGGAGCTACCCAAAGCTGTGTTGGTATACGGCCAGTGAAACCATCTAGCAGTTTACCTGCGGCGCGAAAATGACCAATGTTAGTCATACAAGAACCGATGAATACTTCATCAATTTTCTCGCCTGTTACCTCTGAAAGTAAACGCGCATCATCGGGGTCGTTTGGAGCACAGAGAATGGGTTCTTTAATATCAGCTAAATCGATTTCAACAATGTGCTTATATTCAGCGTCTTTATCTGCTTCCATCAGTTCAGGGTTAGCTAACCATTCTTTCATTGCATTGATACGACGCTCAATAGTGCGAACATCACCGTAGCCTTCAGAAATCATCCACTTAAGCATTACAATGTTAGATTCAAGGTACTCTGAGATAGACTCTCTAGAAAGCTTAACAGTACAACCGGCCGCTGAACGCTCAGCAGATGCATCAGAAAGCTCAAATGCTTGCTCAACAGTTAAGTGCTCAACACCCTCAATTTCTAGTACGCGACCAGAGAATTCGTTGATTTTTCCTTTTTTCTCAACCGTTAATAAGCCCTCTTTAATACCATAAAGCGGGATAGCATGAACAAGATCTCGTAATGTGATACCTGGCTGCATTTCACCTTTAAACCGCACCAAGACTGACTCTGGCATATCAAGTGGCATCACCCCGGTTGCTGCGGCAAATGCCACTGCACCTGAACCGGCAGGAAATGAAATACCTAGTGGGAAACGAGTATGTGAATCACCACCAGTACCTACTGTATCTGGCAATAACATACGGTTTAACCATGAGTGAATTACGCCATCGCCTGGGCGCAGTGATACACCGCCGCGATTCATGATGAAATCAGGCAATGTATGGTGAGTATTGACATCAATTGGCTTAGGATAAGCAGATGTATGGCAAAAAGACTGCATAGTTAAATCTGCTGAGAAACCTAAGCAAGCTAAATCTTTAAGCTCATCACGGGTCATTGGACCGGTGGTATCTTGTGAGCCCACAGTCGTCATTTTCGGCTCACAGTACTGGCCCGGGCGAACGCCTGGCATATTACATGCCTTACCAACCATCTTCTGTGCAAGGGTGAAACCTTTATCAGAATCAGTAATAATAGCCGGCTTACGGAAAATGTCTTCCGCTTCAAGGCCTAGCGATGTACGCGCTTTATCAGTTAAACCACGACCAATGATCAGTGGTATACGGCCACCAGCACGAACTTCATCAAAAATCACACTCGATTTAATTTTAAATTCTGAGATTACCTCATCAGTACCATGGCGCTTAACAACACCTTCATATGGGTAGATATCAATTTGGTCGCCCATATCGAATTCATCAACATTTAGCTCGATTGGTAATGCACCTGAATCTTCCATTGTATTGAAAAAAATAGGCGCAATTTTATTACCTAAACAAATGCCGCCAACGCGCTTGTTGGGAACGTGGGAGATATCATCACCCATAAACCAAAGTACTGAGTTCGTTGCTGATTTACGCGAAGAACCCGTACCTACAACATCGCCTACATAAGCAAGCGGTAAGCCTTTCGCTTTTAGCTCTGCAAGTTGCGAAATTGGACCTACTTCGCCGTCGTTGTCAGGAACAATCCCCTCGCGCGCATTTTTTAGCATAGCTAAAGCATGTAAAGGAATATCGGGACGTGACCATGCATCAGGTGCAGGAGAAAGATCATCAGTATTCGTTTCGCCAGTTACTTTAAATACCGTTACTGAAATTTTACCCGCTACTGCTGGCTTATTAGTAAACCACTCGGCACTTGCCCACGATTCAATAACTTTTTTAGCATGAGTGTTACCTGCTTGCGCTTTTTCTTCAACATCATAAAACGCGTCAAACATTAACAAAGTGCTTGAAAGGCCTTTTACCACTATTGGCGCTAGTGATTCGTCATCTAAAAGCTCAATCATCGGTGCGATATTATAACCACCTAACATAGTCCCAAGAAGCTCAGCTGCTTTTTCTTTAGAAATTAAAGAAGAAGATACTTCGCCTTTAGCAACAACGGCTAAGAAGCCCGCTTTAACATAAGCAGCATCATCCACACCCGGCGGTACACGATTAACTAATAAATCTAGAATGAATTCTTCTTCACCAGCCGGTGGGTTTTTAATTAATTCGATTAATTCAGCCGTTTGCTGAGCGTCTAATGGCGCTGGTACGATACCTAACGCGGCGCGTTCTTCTACGTGTTTACGATATTCTTGTAGCACAATATTGCCCTCTTGGTGACGTTAAAGCGCTCGGCTATGCGCGTTGGCGCGAAAATCACCAAACACTTGTGGTATTCTTACTGGTTAATTATAAAGCTTTTAAGTATAGATTAAAATCCATCCAGTAACGCAAAACATCATACTCGCTATAAACCCCATGAATAGAACTATAAAAAATCGCTATTTTAATGAATATCAATTAACTACTAATAATAATTATTATTTTTAAGCATAAAAAAACCCAGCCGAAGCTGGGTTTTTAACTATAAATAATCGGTTATTTACGCATTACTTTAACGCGTTCAACAGACTTAAGTTGTGATTCTACACGACGGTTTTCAGCGTGAGCTTCAAGCGTATAATCTTCATTCTTAAGGCGCTCTTCACCATATCCAACTGTAGAAATTCTATCAGCACTGATGCCATCTTTAATTAGCTCTTCGGCAACATCATCCGCACGTTTTTCAGATAATGTTTTATTATAAGCGGCTTCACCAACTGCAGATGAATGACCTTCTAAAACAACAGTTGTTTCAGGGAACTCTTTTAAGAACTTAGCTACTTCTGCAATATCATCAAAGTATTTTTGATCAACCATCGCCGAATCATGAGGGAAAGTAACTAATAAGCTAGTTGTTACTTCTTGCTCTTCGTACACAGTACAACCTGTAGCATCAACTGCATCTGTCATAGGAGTATTTGCACATTGATCGTCTGCATCAATTACACCATCATTATCAGTATCTGTTGCAACAACAGGTTCTGGAGCTGCTTCAACCGGCTCTTCGACTACTGAACTCTGACCAAATAAGTAGTTGATACCTAATTTAGCATTCACATCTGTATAGCCACGGTCAAGACCTTGGTAAACTGATGTTTCAGCATTAAAGAATAGGCCATCAGTAATAAAGTGCTGGTAACCAACACCGGCGTTTAAGAAGGTATTATCAGTCGCGACTGTAATTTCTTTTACACCGAACAAGCCATAGAAAGGGCCGCCGTCAAAGTGATAAAGAGCATCAATACCATAGCGCTCTCCATCTACATCGTCACGATTACCGTTTGGAATTGGATTAGCTAAGAACGCATTAAAGTCCATATCTGCATACTCAAGACGTGCACTCCAGTTATCACTGAAACGGTAACCTGCTTCGGCACCCCAATTTGCAGACTCATTAACTTCTAAGTTTTGGTACATATTAAGATCTTTCCAAGAGGCGTCGTAATAGTCACCGAACACACCAATGTAAAAACCTTCTGTTTTTTCTGCTGCAAATGCTGATGCGCTAGTTGCAGCTAACGCGATTGCGATTGTAAGTGATTTTAATTTCATTGCTTCCTTCCCATTTTAACAATTAAACTTAACGAATAAGATTGTGACTAAATACTTTCAGTCCAATACGATTTCAACTAGAGTACCCAATGCTTCGTTAATGATTACTTAACGAGCATAGAAAGTTTGTAATTTTTATACAAACGTTACTTTAAGTTTAGGTGCTCTTTAATTATAGTTCAAATAGAATATTTTACTAAACTTCTAAAAATTCACATCAAATTTTGTAGTGTAGTTTTCCAATACATCCTTAACACTAAGGTATAAAATGCAATCTACCATTATAGGTACATTATATTGGTTAATTTAATATCAGCAAGCTAAAAGCAATAATATTGATAAATATAATCAATAGGGAATGCCTATGATAACTTACTTAAAGCTTAACGCTCCTAACAACCGAACTTTATACTTAGGTGCCACAAAAAGTTTGATAGTTTTTATCTAGGTCCCCACTAACATCTTGGTATTTTGATATTTCATTGTCAGCCTGATACGGATTTTTCAACACGTTTAAAAACTCGTCTAATTGCGCACTATGCTTATGTTCAATAAAGTCGCTAATAATTGTTTCAATTATATGGTTTCGCGGTATAACCCTAGGGTTTGCTTCACTCATTTTACCGTAGCTGAACTCATCGGTTCTCGCCAGCCACTTTTTCGCCCAACTAGAAAGTACCGCTGGTATCATTTGTGGGTCTTTTAAACTTTGCGTTAGATCGTTAAAAGTATTGGTATAATCTAAGTTATATTGCTTTAGCAAGGTCAATAACTCTGACACCAACTCGTTATCACTTGCTTGTGAGCGATTTAACCCTAGTTTTTGTTCCCACATTTCAGTGAATGCTTGGTTAAACTGATCTGCAAAATGATTTATTATCGAGCTAAGTAATTCAACGGCTTGCTCTTCATCATCACTAATCAGTGGGATTAGGCTCTCTGCCAGTCGTGCGCAGTTCCAATTAGCAATATTGGGCTGATTACCAAATGCATACCGACCTTGGTGATCTATTGAGCTAAACACAGTATCAAAGTCAAAGTCATTCATCATCGCGCATGGGCCGTAATCAATAGTTTCCCCACTTACTAAAGTGTTATCAGTATTCATTACACCATGAATAAAGCCGACTCGCATCCAACTAACAACGAGTTCAATTTGCTTTTGCATAACTGCGTTTAAAAAAGCCAAATAACGTTCAGTGCCCGTTGCTTCTATTTTTGGGTAGTGGCGTGCGATAGCTAAGTCTGCAAGTGCTTTTAATCCAGCTACATCACCTTGAGTTGCTAAATATTGAAATGAGCCTACGCGAATATGACTACTAGCTACTCGCGTAACAATCGCACCGGGTAAAGGGGTTTGACGATATACAGGCTCACCACTTGCAACAACCGCTAGGCAGCGAGTTGTTGGCACACCAAGGGCATGCATGGCTTCGCTCATAATATATTCACGTACCGCAGGGCCTATACTACACCGACCATCCCCCCCGCGTGAAAATGGCGTTGCTCCCGCACCTTTAAGCTGAATATCCCACGCTTGGTTGTTTTTATCGACTATCGCGCCAAGTAAATGCGCACGTCCATCACCAAGACGTGGTGAAAAGTGGCCAAATTGATGGCCTGAATAACCCAGTGCGACTGGCGCCACATCGCTATTTATTTTATTACCACTAAAGTAAAGTGCTTGCTGTGATGAATTTAAGTCAATATTTAGCTCTTCAGCAATATGGTCATTCCAAAGTAAAACTTCGGGTGCACCAACAGGGGTCGGTGTATCTGTAACGGAAAAGGCATCCGCAATATCAGTGTAACGAGAAATAAGTTTCATAAATCACCCTTTAATTAGCCTTAATGCCAACACGGTTATCACCTACACTGTAAGCAACAAGTAAGCTTAATTCTTGCAAACTCAAACCACTTTGTTGTTGCTGCTCATTAAAGAAATTCTGAGTGCTTTGGAGTGATTTTTTAGTTTGCAGACCACCATCAATGATCTTGTGACTACGTAGGTAACTTTCAACATCGCGAGATAACAAAAATGTATCTTTACCTAAAGTCCGTAAAGTATAAGGTCCTGTATTACCGCCTAATCGTGCACCGTGCTTTTTTAAGTATGCCCATAAACCAATAATATCTTCACTTGGCCAATTAGCAATAAATTGGCTAAAGCTACTATGCTCACTAGCTGCTTCATGGATCATATAAGCGTTTTCAGGAATAGTTTGTACTTTTTTAAAGTTACGAACAATACGTTCGTCACTTGCTTTTTGCTCGAGCATGTCCGGAGGCATCATTAGTAATTTCTCGATACTAAAGTCCCAAAAAACCTCTCTAAAGCCGGGCCATTTGCTATTGATCACTGACCAATAAAAGCCACTTTGAAATACTTTGCGTGTAAACTCCTCAAGCCAAATATCATCACTAATGGCCATTAGTTGCTGGGCTGTATTTGGGGCGACTAATAGTTGTTGTAACATGGCTTCGCCGCCTTTACGCTCAAGCGCTCGCTGGTATATATCTTGAAACTTTTCCATTACTCAATTACCCCTGCAAATCTTTGTATTAGTGTACGAAAAAATTACACTATACGTAACCATTTACTAAAAACGATCGCCTAAAACCTGCTTGACACCTAGACGGCTAAAATGCTTTAATCTCTGCTCATTCCCTATTTATGTGTGTTGGCTACAAGCGAGCACTCAGGGCTGGAAGAGGTGCGTTATTCAGGTAGCGTATGGTAGGAGCACACACTCCATCGACCATACGTGAGGGGAATTAACGCCGAGAAGTGTTTATCGTGTGATATAAGCATTTCGGGCGACTAGGTTGAATCCTAGCGACTGTCACCAAGTGCAGACACTGCAACTATTTGGTGGAGAGCTTCTGGTCTTAGTAATAATAAGGCTATTGTGCCCTATTGTTTTAAGCCCATTCGCTCTTCGAATTATAATATGTTCGATGACGCATACATGGCAAAAATTTATTAACGCCTGCCAATTGATTCATCGAACGCTCTATAAGTTCGTGAGAGATGATCAACAACTTTAATTTAGATGACTTCCCATTATGGACAGCATTAGTTACGCCGTTTAACCAACAAGGCGAAGTAGATTATGATGCTTTAACTGGACTTGTTGCTCAGCAACAAGCTGCCAATAACGGTATTTTATTACTTGGTAGCACCGGTGAAGGCTTAGCTTTAACACTCAAAGAACAACAAACGATTGTTGAGCATGTATGTCAATTAAACCCGAGAGTGCCATTAATGGTCGCGGTGGGTGGTATGAACTTAAAGCAGCAAATTGCTTGGGTTGAATATTGTAATCAACTCCCTATTGATGGCTACTTATTGGGTTCACCTCTTTATGCAAAGCCCGGTGAAGTCGGGCAAACACATTGGTTTGAAAGCCTGCTGGATACCAGTCGCTTTCCTTGTATGTTATATAACGTACCGGGGCGCAGTGCCGTTGATATACCCGTTAATGTTGTTCGTAATTTACAGCATCATCCACGGCTTTGGGCACTAAAAGAAGCTAGTGGCGACATCAACAAGTTTGAAGCATTCAGAGAAACCGCTCCCAACCTGGCAATGTTCAGTGGTGACGATGCACTGATGCCTTACTTTGCCCAAGCTGGCGCTAAAGGCTTAGTATCGGTAGCCGCCAATGCGTGGCCTGAGCAAACTCACGAATTTGTTAAGCGCAGCTTAAGCGGTCAACATCCCAATTTATTTGCTGATTGGTCTAAAGCCATTAAGAGCTTATTTTCCGTGGCAAGCCCAATTCCCGTAAAAGTATTAATGCATCAACAAGGTCGCATTAATACTCCCTATTTACGACCCCCGCTAACTCATTGTGAGTTAACGCAAACTGATTGCATTACCAATGCGAACAACACCATTTTATCTTGGCATTAAATACAGGTTTTTATAATGAGCTGGTTAGAACTATTAAACGATTTAGAAGCAGGCGCAGTCCGCGCAGCAACACAAGATGATAACGGCCAATGGCAGGCAAACGTTACCGTTAAGCAAAGTATATTAGAATCTTTTAAAAACGGCACTAATACAGAATTTCCAGGGGGGTTTGTAGACAAGCATAACTTAGCTCCGCAAAGCTTTGCTGCAGAGGCAGGTGTACGTATGGTTCCTGGTGGCACCAGTGTACGCCGTGGTGCGCATGTTGCTAAAGGCACTATTATCATGCCGCCAGCGTATGTAAATATTGGTGCCTTTATTGACGAAGGCACTATGGTTGATAGCCACGCGTTAGTGGGTTCGTGTGCACAAGTAGGTAAAAATGTACATTTAAGTGCTGCTGTGCAACTAGGCGGGGTACTTGAGCCAATTGGTGCAAGTCCTGTTGTAGTAGAAGATGATGCTTTTATCGGTGCAGGTTGTGTCATTGTCGAAGGAGTTGTAATTAAAAAAGGCGCGGTACTTGCCCCTGGGGTACGTTTATCAGCGACGATTCCTGTTTATGACTGTGTTAATGAGCGTCAACTTGATAAAGGTGAACCCATTCCAGAGTACGCTATTGTAATACCGGGCTCTCGCCCTGCTTCAAACACATGGGCCCGCGAGCAAGGCTTGAGCATGTCATGCGCGTTAATTGTGAAATACCGCGATGAGCAAAGTGACGCATCATTATTACTTGAAGAGGTTTTACGATAATGAGCTTTTTGAGCACACCAGTTAAAAATGCCTTAAATGAGTTATCTGCAGAGCTAGACTCCCCTTTTTTTATTTACGATCTTGATGTATTAAATAACCATTTAGCGCATTTAATGACGCAAACAGAAATAAAGCTTTGGTACGCGGTAAAAGCAAACCCCTTATCTAAAATTATTCAAAGTTTAGATAAGGCAGGCTTTAATTTTGATGTTGCTAGTAAAGGGGAGCTTGAGCAAGTACTTAACCAAGGTGTTAGTAGCAACCGAGTGCTCAACACAGGGCCAGCTAAAAGCCCAAAACAAATTAAACACTTCATTAGTCGCGGTGTACGCACTTTTGTAGCTGAAAGTATCAACCAAGTCCACTGGCTTAACAAACAAGCAACACAACAGCAGTGCCAACTACAAGTTTTATTACGCGTGCAATTACGCTGGCCTGAAGGTGAGAAAAACCCCTTAGGTGGTGATAGCCTAACCCCCTTTGGTTTAGGTTGTGATGAATGGCAAGCGCTTAATATAAGCGACTATCCAAACCTTAACTTTGATGGCCTACATATATTTCAGTGGGGCAATATGCTTAGTAGCGAGAAGCTAGCGGATCTTTGGTCACAAATGATTGACCCTCTAGTCAAGCTTGCAAACGACTTATCAATTAATTTAAAAGTCCTTGATTTAGGCGGTGGGCTAGGTATCCCTTATACTTTAGATGCCCCCACACTGAGCTGGGATAAGTTAATTAACTCTCTTACTACAATAAAACAACAAGCGGGCGTTGAGGAATTATGGATGGAGCTTGGTCGCTACGCAGTGGGTGAATGTGGACATTATGCAACACCTATTGTCGAAGCTAAGCAAAACTACGCTCAACAGCAAGTTATTTTAAGTGGAGGCATTAACCACCTACTTCGCCCAGCGGTAACCAATCAAGACTTTCCTGTACAATTATTACGAGAGTCGACTGCAAAAAGCCAAACGATGAGCTTATATGGACCTCTTTGTACCGCACTCGATTGCTTAGGTGAGCATCAACTTCCAGTCGATTTAAACGAACAAGACTGGCTTGTATTTAGTCAAAGTGGTGCTTATGGATTCACTGAAAGTATGCCTTACTTTTTATGCCATGAACTTGCTGGTGAATATACGTTAGAGCAAGGAAATGTCAGCTGCATACGCAGTATTGAAGATGCCAGCTACTATTTACGATAAGGTCTGAGATAAACCATGAGCAATGTGATACAGCAAGAAAATATCATCGTGGGGGAAGTCGCTAATGGCTTACCGTTATCAATACCGGTTTATCGTATTGAAGGGGATGGTTCAGGGCCTAGTGTATATATCCAAGCGAACATGCATGGTGCTGAGGTACAAGGTAATGCCGTTATTTACCAATTACTCGAGCAAATAAAACACCTCAAAATTAGGGGTGATATTACGCTCGTCCCTTATGCTAACCCTATCGGTTGTAACCAAAAATCCGGCGAGTTTACCCTTGGTCGTTTCGATCCTATTACAGGCACAAATTGGAATCGTATGTATCACTGCAATAATCACTTAGCGGCTCAATTTGCAACTGAATATGCGCACAGTGATGACGACACCTTAAAGACAGCCTTTAGGGCAGCGCTTATTAACGATGTAGAGCAACAACTAAGCGGCCCTGCTTATCGTGTTACCACGGGTAAACGTATCGCACTTAACTTACAAAAACTCGCTCATCAATCCGATATTGTATTAGATTTACACACCGGCCCTATTTCAAGCCAACATTTATATTGCCCAGACTATGCAAAGCAAAGTGCGCATTATTTTAATATTCCCCATGTGTTGTTTATACCTAGCGACTTTGATGGTGCAATGGATGAAGCCAGTTTCTGCCCTTGGTGGCAATTAACAGAACAACTAGCCAAGCAAGGCCGCGAGTTTAATGTACAAGTTGAAGCCTTTACCGTTGAGTTGGGCAGCCAAGAAAAAATAGACTTAAGTGTGGCGCTTGATGATGCAAATAGTATTTTAAGTTATCTCAATTATAAGCAAGTTTTTGAAGGGGCACCTCACAAACCAAAAGTAATGAAGCGGTTCGGGTGTAACTTAAATGACTACATTGCATACTATGCTCCAATAGGTGGAATGGTTGAGTATTTAGCTCCTTTAGGCGAGCACATTAAAGCAGGCCAGCCCATCGCTAATATTTTACGTATGGAGCGCTACTTGTCTGAGCAACCACTGCAAACTTTAACTTTTGATTGTGATGCTATTGCTATTTTGCACTTTGCTTCTGCGAGTGTTAATCAAGGAACTGAGCTTTATAAGTTTTTTACTAACGTCTTTGAGCTATAAGCTCTTACTTTCTCATTGCGTGAGAGCAACATTCGTTATAAATAATTAATGTTGCATTGAACAAGCGGCTTAGGCCGCTTTTTCTTTTTTAAAAACTGAACTAAACTCAATTAAGTTCAGTATCAATTCACTCAATATTAGTTAGATTTAAACAGATAATATAAGCCTTTAATGTGAAAATTGTATATTAAATTACAGGGCTTTGCGTATAATTTAGCTAATTGACTACACTCATTTGCAAGGATCATTATGAATTGGCGCTACGGAGTTTTTTTTACCACTATTATTTCAACCTCTGCGTTGGCACAGCAGCAAAATCCGACTGAACAAGACGATGAGTTAGAGCTTGTAAAGCAATGTATTTTAAACGAAGCAATTGGCGGCCAAAATGATATGACCATCGCTCAATTACGTGAAAAGTGCTCATCGGTTGATGAATCAAAACAAACTACAGCACTTGATAAACGTAAAGCCCGAGAAGAAGCCAGCGAGTCAAACCGCAATGTAATTACACCCCATAAGCGCAACTATATATTGCCTGTATCGTATGTTTCACACCCCAATGTTCGTGAAGCAGACGGCCTTTCTGATCTTTCTGAAGGTGACGGTGAGCCTCTTGATCATGTAGAAGCTAAATACCAACTGTCTATTAAAGTGCCGCTTTATGATAACTTCTCAGATGATGATCAAGCTGTTTATTTTGGTTTTACACTACAATCTTACTGGCAAGTATATAATAGTGATATTTCTTCACCGTTTCGTGAAACTAATTATGAGCCTGAAATTTTTTGGGTGAATTACCTTGATGAAGAGCATGTGTTTTGGGGTGATGAAATGGCCGTCGTACTAGGCTTGTCACACCAATCAAACGGCAGAAGCCAGCCAAACTCTCGTTCTTGGAATCGCATTTATGCCAACTTCATTTGGGAGAATGAAGGGTTTGTATTTAGCTTTAAACCTTGGTACCGCATCGCAGAAGATCAAAAAGAAACGCCACTACAAGCTGACGGCGACGATAACCCTAATATTTATCAATATATGGGTTATTTTGAGTTCTCAGGGGCTTATCGTGTTGATGAGCATGAATTCAGTTTTATGACTCGTAACAACCTCAACTCAGATAATCGCGGCGCAATACAGTTAGATTGGTCTTTTCCTCTTTGGGGACGCTTACGTGGCTATGCACAATATTTTAATGGGTATGGTGAGAGCTTAATTGATTACGACGCTGATATTGAGCGTATTGGTGTAGGTATTCTGCTAACTGACCTACTTTAATAAGTTATATAAAATGTATATGTAATTAAGGCCAAGCAATTGCTTGGCCTTAATCTTTTGCAAGACTTGACCCTGATTACTTTATAATCTTATAAGTACCTTCAAACTCTGCTACGAGTGTCTCGCCATCATAAACTTCAACAGGCACTAAATAACTCGCCTTACCCTCGCTTTCAAGCTCATTTAACTTCCCCTTACAACCACTTAAATTAACACTACCACGAGGTTCGTTATTAAGCGGTTTTGCATAATTAATATTGGCACTGGCCAATACAATATTGCCCTCAAGGCCCGCTTCTTTTAATGCTAAGTAAGTCGCGCCCCAACCTGTTAAGGTCGCCAAGCTATAAATAGATCCAGCAAACATAGTGCTGTGTAAGTTCAAGTTAGCATCTAAATCAGCGCTAGTCGTAAATTGCCAATCGGTATAGCTTTCTACTTTAATACCCATCGCATCACTAATCGGGATTGATTCGCGCCAAATATTTTGTAGTACTTCGGTCCAATTAGGATGGCGGAACCAGCCAGGTTCAGATGGTCTTTGTTTAATCATTTTCCAGTGCTGAACATCGTTATAGGCTAAATGCGCTTTTTCTTTTAGCTCATAGCCATGGCGTTTATAAAACTCCAGTGCTCGCTCACGAGCAAATAAAACCAACTCGGCTGCATCTTGGGTCCACGCTATTTTTTCAAGTTCATGTAATAAGCGACTACCAATGTGTTGATTGCGTGACAACTCACTTACCGCCATATAGCGAACTTGCGCTTGTTGATGATTATTAAAATGCAGCCTTGCTACACCTAGCACATCACCTTCATTATTCTTTATAAAGCGATGCTCGGCATCTTGTTCCATATCATCTTGTTCAGAGCCACGAGGTTCACCCCAAGGTGCACGTAAAACTTGCCAGCGCAATTGATAGTATGCCTGCCAATCTTCGCTACTTTGTGGTGTAGTCACCTGAAACATAATCACTCCTATTAAAGCATTTAGCCAATTTTATTTGACACTTTATTATGGTTAGTAACCTTACCCTACCTCAATAAAATTTGGAATACGACTTTGGCTCATACCAAGTTACCTCAAGATCCAAAGGCATTGCTTGAAAGTAATAGCTACTCCTTTGTTAAAGTTAATAACGCAGTACAAATCATATTTAAAAAATTATTTTTAACAATAACTTATGTCACCATTATTGCTTTTTAGAAGGGATTATCATTATTATAAAGTAACGCTTTAGAATTAGCCCTGTAAAACACTCAATTTTGTATGTTCAGATGGTTTAGATATACAATATAAAATTAAATAGGCTACTGACGCTTTATTTTTATTAGTCTATGGTGGTGTTATGGAAAATTTATTTGAAGATAGTGGCACTGTAAAGCATAGCTTTATTGAAAATTGCCATCAAATAGGACAACTACTTTATTGGCACAAGCAAGGCGCTAATAGCATTCAAGTGCGCCAACATAAACAGTTACGCTGGTTACTTATTAACGAAACCTTACAATCTGTGATCGAAAAAAGTAGCCCTAACCGCCTGCTATTCCCACATTTGCAATATTTAGCTAAACTTTGGCACCCTTTAACTAAGCCACAAACCATACTTGAGCTTGGCCTTGGTGGAGGTGCTATCCGCAATTACTTACAATATAGCTACCCTGACAGCGCATTGATGTCAATCGAGAAAAACCCCGATATAATCCATTGCTACAAACGTTTTTTTGGTGGTCATGACGCCGCTAATTTACAGTGCTTTGACGCCCAAGTAATATTTAACAACGGACAGTTATACGACTGGATTGTACTTGATTTGTTCAGCCAACTGGATGCACCTTTATTTTTATATAAACACCAATTTTATTTAAAAGTACATGCAGCATTAACTGATAAAGGTTATCTATTTATCAACTTTTTATCTGAACACAGCTCACAACTCACACAGCTAGAACACCTACTTTTCGCTTCATTTGGAAAACGCCCGATTATTGAAAAAATTCCCGGCTACATTAACCACATTGTGATGATAAGAAAATAACGTCAGCATTCAAACTAGGCTCTCAAATTAAATGTAACAGGCCCATCATTACATAAGCTCACCTGCATGTCGGCAGCAAACTGTCCTGTAACGACGCTTACCCCTTGTGTTTTAGCTTGGTTTACAAAGTATTCGTATAGCTCGTTTGCTTGCGGTGGTGTAGCTGCTGATGAAAAACTGGGTCGCAACCCTTTTTTAGTATCTGCTGCTAACGTAAATTGCGAAACCACTAATAACTCACCTTGAATATCTTTTAGGCTTAAGTTCATTTTATCGCTTTCGTCATTAAAAATACGGTAATTGGCTACTTTGTGTAAAAGTTTATCAGCCGTTTGTTGTTCGTCATGCTTTTCAACACCAAGTAGTAGCAATATGCCTGGCCCTATTTGACCAATTACTTGACCATCAACCTCAACTTTAGCCTCTTTTACTCGTTGTATTAATCCTTGCATTTAATCCTCGATAACCTGACATCTATAAAAGCGGTAACACGCCGTACAACTTCAAATATACATTGCATTCATTGTGCATGAACCCGAATCAGCAAAGTGCTGTACGTCATCATACGACAAACCTAGTCATAAGGTGTTAAGTGGAGGAAGTGTTCTCATCAAGCACGCTATCTGATGTCTCTTCTATATCATCAGGACATATGCAAACGGTAAACTCCGCGCCAAGTAACACCACTACCCAAGATAGATAAATCCATACGAATAAAATAGGGATAGTTGCCACAGCACCATAAATTACTTCGTATGAAGGAAAGTGGCTGATATAAAGCGCAAAACCTTTTTTTGTCAGTTCAAACAATAACGCAGCAAAAAAAGCACCGGGTATAGCAGCTTTAAAAGGGACCCGGGTGTTAGGCACTAAAGTATAGAGCATAATAAAGCCTGCCATTGAGATTAAGTACGGCAACAACCCTAGTAAAAAACCACTAAATCCAGGAATGCCCTGATCAGCAAACGACACCAAAGATACAATATAGGAAGTAACACCAATACTTGCTCCCAATAGCACAGGTCCAAGGCTCAATACCATCCAATACACGGCAAACGAAATTACCATTGGGCGTTTCTTCTTTATTCTCCAAATTCGATTAAGTGTGGCGTCAACATTACGAATAAGTAACAAAGCAATAGCAGCCAAAAAGCCAATACCTACTGCTGTCATTTGATTCGCATTTCCTGCAAATGAGCTAATATGCTCTTTTATTACATCTGAAGAGGTTGGCACAAAGTTAGTAAATAAGAAGCTTTCTATGGCAGCCCGAGTCCCTTCAAAACCCGGAAAGGCAGAGAAAATAGCCACACCAACAGCAATTAAAGGCACTAAGGATAGCAAAGTGACATATGCTAAATATCCTGCATTTATAGTAACTTGATCATCAATACAACGATTAATATATTGCATCCACCAAACGGGCTGTTTGCGAATAAAAATGCGAGCTTGCTGCTTATAATATGTAAGCTTGTCATCCATAAATTTAACTTTTGATAAAATAGTTTTGATTATCATAGCAATCCACCACATAATTTAAAGTAATAATGGATTTATAAGGGTATTTTAATGAAAAAATTAGCTTTACTTAGCGCACCTATTTTAGTCGTCACGCTATCACTTTCTGGATGTCAGTCAGCTTATTATTCGGCAATGGAGTCTGTCGGTGTGCACAAACGAGACATTCTTGTTGACCGTGTTGAAGAAACAAAAGACTCCCAAGAAGAATCTCAAGAAGAGTTTCAATCGGCACTTGAACGCCTAACAACCCTGATAGACTTTGAAGGAGGTGAGCTACAAGACGCCTATAACCAACTAAATGATGACTACGAGTCAAGCTTACAAGCGGCTAATGATGTCACCAACAATATTAATAAAGTTGAAGATGTAGCTGAAGCATTATTTGAAGAATGGGCAGATGAACTTGAGCAATATAAAAGTGCATCGCTAAAGCGCGAAAGCAGTAAAAAGCTAAGCGCCACCCAGCGTCAGTTTGATCAATTGTTACGCTCTATGCGCAGTGCTGAAAGTAAAATGGAACCCGTGCTTTCCTCTCTTCAAGACAATGTTTTATATTTAAAACATAATTTAAACGCCCAAGCTGTTAGTGCTATTAAAGGTGAGTTCACCAACCTTAAACGAGATATAAAAGTATTGATGGATGATATGAATAAATCTATCGCGGATTCTAATAAGTTCATTGAGCAAATGAACAAAACAACCTAACAAGTATCTCACGAATTAGCCTGCCTTTAGCAGGCTTTTTAATATGTTTTGTTACCTTTGCATTTCACTGGATTTCAGGCATAAAAAAACACGCTTTTAGCGTGTCTGTTTAATATTTTATATTGTTATTTCAGTGGTTGCGGGAGCTGGATTTGAACCAACGACCTTCGGGTTATGAGCCCGACGAGCTACCAGACTGCTCCATCCCGCGCCTGAAATATTAAGTTTTATTTTACTTCTTACTTAATTAAAGAAGTGGTTGCGGGAGCTGGATTTGAACCAACGACCTTCGGGTTATGAGCCCGACGAGCTACCAGACTGCTCCATCCCGCGTCTGTGTATTTTAAGTCTATCGACTACTTTCTTTAATCTCTTAAGTTAGAGTTTACAGTACCAAATTCTATAAAAGAAGTGGTTGCGGGAGCCGGATTTGAACCAACGACCTTCGGGTTATGAGCCCGACGAGCTACCAGACTGCTCCATCCCGCGCCTGTAATTCTTCTTAACAGTATTGTGTTAAACACTAGCCTGTTTCGAAGAGAGCGCTATCATATAGCAATCAAAATAGAATGCAAGTGCTAAACTACTTAAAACAGTCCAACCGAACAAAAAGCATGCAAATCTAGAGTTCTCTTTGATGTGGGCTGATCATTTTTTGAAATTCCCAGTCGGGATGACCCATAACAATGAAGTCTGGATTTTCAGTGGTTTCTCGCAGGTTATAAGTCAAAGGGTTAAATTCTGCGTCAGTTATGCACCCCCCCGCCTCTTCCACTATAATTTGCGATGCGCCTGTGTCCCACTCACCGGTTGGCCCTATTCGTAAAAAGCAATCGGCTTTACCTTCAGCAACAATACATGCCTTTAGTGAGCATGAGCCTAACGCAACTGTAGCAAACTGGGCATCAAGATATTGGCTAACAGCCTCAATTTTTTGCCTGCGACTTACCGCTAAAGTTAGGTTTTCGGGTGTAGCGACATTAATCGGTTTATCTTCACCCGCCACGCGTTTAAACGCACCATTTTGGTAATAGGCAAAATAGGTGGTTTTTTTAGCCGGCCAATAAATAACACCGAGTACAGGGCGGTTATTTTCAACAAGCGCAATGTTAACCGCAAAATCACCACTTTCAAGTATAAATTCACCAGTGCCATCCATCGGATCAAGCAACCAATAACTTTGCCAATCTTGGCGTTCTGCAAGTGCGGGGATCGGTGTTTCTTCTGACATAATTGGTATATCAGGAGCAAGGGCTTTTAAACCAGCGACGAGTACATCGTTTGCAGCAAGATCTGCCTTCGTTACTGGTGTGTTATCAGACTTTTCTTGCTTGCCGATATCATCTTTTTTATAAAGCGACATAATGGCTGCGCCCGCTTGCTCAGCCAAACTGATACATGGCTCTAATAACTCAATCATTACTTATCCCCTGACTCTAAATGCTTATTTAATAATAGCAAAGCCGCAACACTTCGTGCTTCAGTAAAGTCAGCTTGTTCTAATAAAGTGGGCCAATCTGCTACTGGCCATTTTACAACAACTAGCTCTTCAGGTTCATCACCCTCTAAATGATCCGGATAAAGTTGCTCGGCAAATAAAATATGCATCGTGGCGTTAAAGTAGCTAGGGGCCATTGATAATGTTTTCAGCGGTATAAGTTTCTCTGCACCAAAACCCACCTCTTCTTTAAGCTCGCGATTGGCGGCTTGCTCAGGGGTTTCGCCTGGGTCAATTAAGCCTTTTGGAAAACCAAGTTGATAGTCATTAGTTCCTGCACAATATTCTCGCACTAACAGTAATTGGTTATCACTGGTAATTGGCACAATCATTACAGCCCCACGGCCACCACCACGGATGCGCTCATACTGACGTTGCTCATCATTTGAAAATTTAAGTGCTAAAGACTCGACCGTAAATAAACGGCTTTTAGCTACAACATTATTACTGAGAATTTGTGGTGGTACTGGGTGCTTTTTCTGTGTCATCGGCATTAATTTGCTATCATGGCATTTACACTCATC
>NZ_JBQSVO010000078.1:0-18364 GCF_052376275.1 Pseudoalteromonas sp. AOP7-A1-14
TATTAAAACTTAACCCAAAAATCCAATTTTGTTTTTCAGAGAGTATACTTGCAGTTATCTCTTGATAAGCATCTTTTTCATTTATGTTTGTTAAATATTTTCCGTATGGTAACGATGAAAAATCAGCATCAAATTGCGCAGCTGATTCTGTTTGCGTGTAACTGGATATGCTTTTTACAGAATAGTTATCTTGTTCCCAGCCAATTGTTAAAGCCCATTGTTTTTGTTGTTGTTCGAAGCTGTTTTCTTCATCTAGCTCAATAGTCAGATCACTACCATCTTTTAAAGGGCGCTCACTACTAATGTACGGGGCTAAGCCATTATTCTTTTCTAGTTGTGAATAAATCAGCGAAGCAGATAGTTCATCATTAATAAAATTTAGTTTTGCATAAGCTTCATATTCGTCGATTGGATCAACATAGTTATCTAATAATGAGTTATAGACAGTGCCTTCTTGTTGTGTAGCAACCCCACCAAAACTGACAGATAGATATTTATCAGATATTAAAGTATCGAGATTAAATTTAAGCTGTTTATGATCTAACTCTGCTTGACTAAGTGATATATTTAATTGCGTGTCGTCAATAAGTTGTTTAGTGTTTATGAGTATGATGCCATCACGGGTGTTTTTGCCAAAATAATTACCTTGAGGGCCTTTTATAAATTCAACAGTATCAATGTTATATAGAGGAATGTTTAGTCCATATAAGCTCGAATGTGGCACGCCATCAATGTAAACATTTAACGTTGGTTGTTCGTAATTTCTAGGTAAACCTCTTACTTGAAAATAACTGTAGTCACCTGTTAATGCTTGCATATTAAAATTAGGCACTAGCTTTATTAACTCGTCAAGAGAGTCTACATTTAGTTTTGATATGTCATCAGCGTTGAATACATGTACATTTGAAGAAACATCCAATGAACCTTTAACTATTCTTTCTGCACGAACTTCGATCTTTTCAATGGTTTTTCCTTGGGCAAAATTACCAATAACTAGTGTACAAAATGTAAACTTTACGAACGCTTGCATGGGGAGTTTATACATAACTATCCTTATAATTTAAATACCCACATATTAAATACGAATACTTATTGTTTTCATATGTCAGCTAGATCTAAAATGGGACTTTTGTTATCAAAATATGGATTTTAAGCAGGGTTTAAATGCAATATACACAGATTGACATAAATGAATTGCTCAGTAGCTTTGAACCAGTACAAATCGCTGAGCAGCAATTAACTAATGAAAGTGACTACCAATTCCCTCTAGCAGCTTCTTTAGGGGAAGGGGTCAGCTATGGTTTTGATTTTGGTGAAGGTAATACACTACAAATTGGCAGTTTTAATTTTCTAAAGGCAACACATTTTAGTAATGGCAAGGGACCACTATGCGGTGCTATATTTATACTTGAAGGGGAAATAGAAATAGAAATTACGGGTTATAAAAAAGTAAAGCTCATACAAAACCAAGCATGCTTATTTTTTTTGAATGAAACTACCTGCCATTGCTACTATCCAAAGGGGAAAGTTAAACTGATTAATTACTCACTTAACTTTACTGTTATGATGGAGCTTGCAAATCAGTATGAAAATGAGCTTTTTCCAAGTAAGCTTATCAGTAAACCTAAGAATGCTAGTAATTGTTTGATACCTATATCAATTACACCATCAATGTCTGCCAATTTAACTCAAATCTACCAATGCCAGTTGCCAAAAGCCTCTAGGCATCTGTTAATAAATGCGAAAATGCTGGAGTTGATTACGTTACTGTTCTCGAGTATCGATCAATTAACAAAGCAGTGGCCAGATATAAAAAAAGCAGATCTGAATGCTATTTTTTTAAGCGCCAATATATTGAACAAGAGTTTAGCCAATGCGCCGACAATCATTGAGTTATCAAGAATAGTAGGCATTAATGATAATAAGTTAAAGCGCTTATTTAAACGTGTTTATGGAAAAACAATATATAGTTATTTACAAGAGCAGAGATTGAATAAGGCACATCAACTTCTTGGTTCTGCAGATATTACGGTTGGAGATGTTGCTGATAAAGTAGGAATTAAACATAAAGGAAGTTTTGCAAAACAATTCAAAGAGAAATTTGGTGTGAATCCCAGTACTATTAAAATAGATTATAACGGTACTAGTAGCTAGAGTTAGTCACTGCACAATTTATATTATGCAGTGTTTAAAGTAACTTTAAGCTACATGCTCTTTTTGTTCAGAGTCAACTAGCTCATCATTTTGTGATATTTGCGTGGTACTGTCAGCGGCAGTAGGTGTGATTTTGGGTAATGGATTACGCGAGCCAACGGCCTCACTAATTGAGTTGAATCCATCTGCTTTTAACAAGGATACTAAGCCACGATTGATCTCATTAATATTTTGCGGGCCATCGAAAATTAGGGTTGAAATCATGTGTAGAAGACTCGCACCTGAAGTGATTTTCTCGTAAGCATCATGGGCTGTGGTTAGACACCCACAACTTAGTTGGTGTTATCAGTTTACCTTTTCATTTCATAATCGCATGGAGTGTCATTGTATTTGCATTTCATGATGTGTTGTACGATGGGCTAAGCCTTGTGTATAGCGACCAACCTATGTTTAATCGTGGTGCAAACTCTGCAGTAGAATACAAGCTAGATCAACTGCCTTCTGTCCAGTCACACCTTAATAAAATAGAGCAACTGGCTGATGGTTATCGGGTTGAATCCATTGAATATTCAGGCTTAACATCTTCACGTCCTTCATTGGGTGTAACCCTAATGAACGAACATACCATGATGCGTAATAATTCAGGTGATTATATATACATGAACCCCTATACATTTGAAGTAAGGGCCAGCAGCTTAGCAATGAACGACGAGCAGTATTATGTGCCTTATGTTGCTAGTTTTTTCTCCTTGCATTTTGGCGGCATTGGAGGCGATTTAGGTCGCTGGATTTATTTTATAATGGGTTTGTTAGGAGCGTTTTTATTTTATAGTGGTAATTTACTCTGGCTAGAAAAAAGAAGACAGAAACAAGGAGAGCAAACTAAAGCAAATAAATTCATGGCAAACCTAACTGTTGGAGTCTGTTTAGGGTCTATCTTTGGTGTTGTGGTGGCTATTTTATCCAGTAAATGGCTATATCTTATTAATATATCAATTAACGAGAGTTACCTGACGTGTTATTACATCGTTTTTTTTGGTTCGCTAATTTATAGTTTTGTGCGAGGTGCAGCTAAAAGTGCCATTGACTTACAAAAAGCATTATTTGCAGCTTGTATATGTATTCCTGTCACATCTTTACTGTTGTTAGTAATACCGAACGAACAAGATTGGGCTTACCGTCACTTTAGCAATTTTAGCTTAGACATTGTTGCATTTATATTTGCAATGATTTTTTTATTCGGCGCAGTTAAAACTAAACACCGTGCTTATTTTGGGGAGCGAAATAGTATCTGGGCATTATAAGTCAGTTATAGCATACGCAAAATAATTGTTGCAATCTCAACTTTTATAGGGGGTTATGTTAAATAACCCCTTCTTCGGGCATTTGTTATGAGACTACTTAAGCTATTTTTAAATATAGCTATTAAAACAATAGGTTGTGGCGATTTGTAGTTGCACTTAAAGAAGTGAAGTGTTAATCTAAGTGCAAATTGTTTTTATTTAACTTGAGAGTCCATGTTTAATCCAACCATTTCAAGCATATCTATTGCGATTACATTAGCAATATCAAATGTAACGTATGCAAGTGAGCAAGACGCAGAAGAAGCAAATATCGAAAAAATTTCGGTGTTAGGGCAACGATTAGAATACAACACCAGCGCTACAGGCTTAATGCTTTCAGTGCAACAAACTCCTCAGTCTATCTCTGTAATTGATGCGCAAGCAATTCAAGACTTTGCACTAGATAATGTTGCAGATGTCGTGGGAATGGCTGCGGGGATCAATGTTCAAAAAGCAGAAACCAGCCGTTTTTTCTTTAGCGCACGTGGTAATCCCGTTACCAATTTTCAGTAACGAATAAACAAGACACCCATCATAAATTTTGCACTTTTCGAAGTTAATGGCTAGCCTTTGTTTAGTGCAAAAAATAAGCAGGGTGTCTTATGGCAATCGCAAGAAAGCGTCAAGTAAGTTTGGTTGATACAAAGTATTATCACTGTATTTCACGTTGCGTGCGTCGTGCTTTTTTGTGTGGTGAAGACCACTTTACAGGTCAATCTTATGAGCACCGACGAGGCTGGGTTGAAGATAGGTTGCTCGCATTAGCAAAAATATTTTGTATTGATGTATGTGCTTATGCTGTAATGAGTAATCATACCCATTTAGTACTCTATGTTGATGATAAAAAAGCAAATAGGCTAAATGATAAAGCGATTATTATCCGTTGGCATAAACTCTGTAAAGGCACCGTATTTACGCAAAAATACATACAGGGTGAAAAGCTAAGTAAAGTTGAACTTATCTTTTTTAATCAAACAGTAAAGCAATACCGAGAGCGCCTATCAAGTATCAGCTGGTTTATGCGGCTATTAAATGAAGACATTGCCCGCAAAGCAAATAAAGAAGATAACTGTACAGGACGCTTCTGGGAAGGACGATTTAAGTCTCAAGCGCTTTTGGATGAAGCCGCACTTGCAGCCTGCATGGCGTATGTAGATTTAAATCCCATTAGAGCTAAAATAGCTAAAACGCCTGAGGGATCAGACCATACCAGCATCAAACAACGCTTAACACACGCAAAAAAAGGCAAGCAACCAAAACAATTACTGCGCTTTGCAGGCATGCCACGTCAGATAATGCCAAAAGGATTACCGTTTGAGCTTAGCACGTACCTTGAACTTGTTGAATTAACAGGACGTTGTATACGAGAAGACAAGCGCGGGTATATTGAAAGTACGCACTTGCCTTTACTAGAAAGGGTGAATATATCTCCAGAAAACTGGTTAAAACTTACCACACAATTTACACGCGTGTTTCATGGTGCAGTAGGCAGGCCGAACTCACAAGCAAGTTACTGTGAAAACTTAAACCTAAAACGGCGAGCGAATATCAGTAACTGCGAAAAGCTACTGGCATAAAATTTAAACTACTCAGTAAACATTAAAACTGCATAATGCCGCTATTTTCATGGCTGTTATTTGAGTTTTATTATGAAATGCCTTTTTAAAACTTAATTTAGCTTTACAGTATTAAGAAAGGATATGTTCAAGGGCTAAATTTAATTTTATGTAATACAAGCCCGATAGATAAATTAAAATGGGTGTCATTAAAAAAAGAAAGGTATTTTATTAAAGGCGCCTGCTAATGTTAAACTACAAAAAATTTAATCACTTAGTATAGCTATGGCATTTTACCTTCCTTTATTACAACCTCATTTTAAGCAAATTGACGTTGGCGATACGCTAACATCGGTTTGGAGTGGGTGTGGCAGTATTGTCGAGTGTATACTTGATGATGAGCCATGTGTTGTTAAGGCTATTAAAATACCAAGCTACATAAACCATCCTAAAATAAAGCAAAGCGAATTTGCGCTAAAAAGAAAGCAGTATTCTTATAGCGTTGAATATAACTTTTATAAACGTTACAGCACGTTTTTACCCAGTACAGCAAAAAGTATTGAATGTATAAGTGCAATTAATAAAGACGATGAATATGCATTGGTGTTTAAAAACTTTAGCCAACATGGATTTACTCAAGCTAGCAATTACCATTTAAAAGCAATATTAGAGTGGCTGGCAAATTTTCATGCATATAATTTAAATAAGCCCGCTGATGGCTTATGGCAACAGGGTAACTATTGGCATTTAAGCACTCGCCCAGATGAGTTTAATAAACTAAATGAAAACCCTGATAAAAAGTCCGATATTAAAAGCGCTGCACATAAAATAGATAAAATGTTACAAACATCACACTACAAAACGCTGATTCATGGCGATGCTAAACTTGCCAATTTTGCTGCAAGTGAGCAAAGCGAAATATTAGGGTATGACTTTCAATATGTAGGTGCTGGGGTAGGGGTTATAGATGTAATGTACTTTATGACCAGTTGCTTTAATGATGACCAGCTGCATGATCACGCAGATGAATATTTAGCTTATTATTTTACGCATTTAAAAAGTGCGCTGACAATTTATCAGCCAACTATTAATGCTGATGATGTTACTACTCAGTGGCAAAAATTATGGCCTTTAGCATGGGCTGACTTTTACCGTTTTTTGGCGGGGTGGAGCCCTACACATAAAAAAATAAATACCTATATGCTTAACCTTTACAATGAGTCGCTAAATAATTTAGGTGCTAAGGAAGAATAATGGAAAAGAAAATTCGGTTTGGTATGATCGGCTGCGGCGCCGTAACAGAAATCAAAAGTGGGCCTGCTTATCAAAATACGCAAGGTATTGAGCTTGTTGGCGTGACTCGGCGTGACTTAACCAAAGCTCATGAATATGCCCACCGCCACAATGTAAAGCAGGTTTTTGCAAGCGCCAGCGATTTAATAAATAGCGCAGATATAGACGCTGTTTATATTGCCACGCCACCTGATAGTCATTTAGCGCTTGCACTACAAGTCGCTGCTGCCGGCAAGCCATGTTGTATTGAAAAGCCGCTTGCACCAACTTTATTAGAGTCTCAACAGATAGTGGATGCTTTTAAAGCCGCTAGTGTGCCGTTGTTTGTTGCTTATTATCGGCGCTCATTACCCCGGTTTAATAAAATAAAGCAGCTGATCGATAAAGGAGCGATAGGGCAAGTTAGGCATGTCAGTTGGCACTTAAGTAAACCGCCTAGCGAGCTTGATTTGTCAGAGGAATATAACTGGCGTACCGATAGTAACATTGCCCGTGGCGGTTACTTTGATGATTTAGCCAGCCATGGCTTAGATTTAATAGCATACTTGTTGGGTGAATATAAGTATGTGCAAGGATTTGCCACAAACCAACAGGGACTGTACACGGCTTTTGATGCTGTAACAGCTAGCTGGCTTCATCACAATGGTGTAACAGGCAGCGCAAGTTGGAATTTTGCAAGTCGAAGTCGTCATGATCACGTTACGGTTTATGGTAGCAAAGGTGAGCTTAGCTTTAGTATTTTTGACGAGCAGGCTATTACACTTAACAATGAGCAAGGAAAGGAACAATTTATTATTGAAAACCCTAAACATATTCAGCAATATCATGTTGAAAATATGGCGCATAGTTTATTGAATGTAAGCGAGCATCCTTCAACGGGTGAGTCGGCATTACATACTAGTTGGGTTATGGAACAAATTTTAATCGATACAGTAGCTAGTCATCAGAAAACTTAGCTAAAGATAAGGTTAAGTATGCGATTTTCAGCTAAAATAAGCGCAGTTTATTTTTAGTAGGTTCTTTTTATGTCTATACATGTGATTACTCATCCTTTGGTTCAACACAAACTAGCTTTAATGCGCGAGCATGGTATTAGTACTAAAAGCTTTCGCGAGCTATCTTCAGAAGTAGGCACTTTGCTTACTTATGAAGCCACTAAAAACTTACCACTAGAAAATGTACCAATTACTGGTTGGGATGGCGCAGACTTAACGGTTGAGCATATTAAAGGTAAAAAAATTACTGTAGTTCCTATTCTTCGCGCAGGGTTAGGAATGATGGATGGCGTAATGCAATTATTACCTGCGGCTAAAGTGAGTGTTGTTGGTCTGCAACGCAACGAAGAAACATTAGAGCCAATCCCCTATTTTGAAAAGCTGGTAGGTAAAATAGACGAGCGTTTAAGTCTAGTTATTGACCCAATGCTGGCAACCGGTGGGTCGATGATTGCTACAATCGATATGCTAAAAAAAGCAGGCTGTAAAGAGATTAAAATTATTGTGTTAGTTGCTGCGCCAGAAGGAGTGGAAAAAACGCTCAAGGCTCATCCTGATGTCGAAATATTCACCGCTTCACTCGATAGCCATCTTGATGAAAAGGGTTATATTATTCCGGGCCTCGGCGACGCTGGTGACAAAATATTTGGTACAGTGTAGATACCCTGTGAGTGAACCAACCTTTTCAATCAAAACCGTATTAACCGGGGCACAAATGTTATTTGTAGCCTTTGGTGCGCTAGTATTAGTTCCTTTATTGACTGGCCTCGACCCTAATGTTGCACTGTTTACCGCTGGTGTCGGTACGCTTTTATTTCATATAGTGACCAAAGGCCAAGTACCCATATTTTTAGCATCTTCATTTGCCTTTATTGCCCCTATTACCGCCTCAGTACAGCTTTTTGGTGTGCCAGCGACGATGGGTGGTTTAATGGTGGCAGGTGGAGCGTATGTCTTATTAAGCATACTGGTTAAAGTGAAGGGGGTTGCAATACTGCATAAGATACTACCGCCTATAGTAGTAGGCCCTGTGATCATGGTGATTGGCCTCGCACTTGCACCCGTTGCAGTTAATATGGCAATGGGTAAAAGTGGCGATGGTGCCATTCAGTTAATTCCTTATGGGCAAGCGATTGGTGTTTCTATATTTTCTTTATTGGTGACGCTTATTTTTGCCGTATGGGGGAAGGGGGTATTCAAGCTTATCCCTATTTTAGCGGGGGTTGTTGCAGGTTACAGTGCGTCATTATTTTTAGGAATTGTAGATTTTACTGTCGTTAATAATAGCCGTTGGCTTGCCGTGCCAGCGTTTACGTGGCCTGAATTTAAATGGCAAGCTGTGCTATTTATGCTCCCCGTTGCGATAGCGCCGGCCATTGAACACATTGGCGACATGATGGCGATAAGCCAAGTAACCGGTAAAGATTACCTTAAAAAGCCGGGCTTACATCGGACTTTGTTGGGTGATGGTTTAGCAACTACCACTGCGTCTTTATTTGGTGGGCCGCCCAATACTACGTATTCAGAGGTTACTGGTGCGGTCATGCTAACACGTAATTTTAATCCTAAAGTGATGATTTGGACTGCCATTATTGCGATTACTTTAGCCTTTGTAGCTAAAATGGGCGCTGGCTTACAAACCATTCCTGTACCCGTGATGGGCGGAATTATGATTTTGCTGTTTGGTTCTATTGCAGTCGTTGGGTTAAATGCATTGGTAAAGTCAGGTGACGATTTAACCGAACCACGTAACTTAAGTATCGTGGCACTTATTTTAGTGTGTGGTATTGGTGGTATGCATATTGGTGGCGGTGAGTTTAGCCTGCAAGGCGTAAGTTTATGTGCAGTTTTAGGGATTGTACTAAATTTAGTGTTGCCTAAGGTTGAACAAGAACCAACATAGTGCACTGAACTGTTAATCCATTGCACCAAATTAGCGCATTTAACATGCGCTTTTTTTTTAACTTAATAAAAAATAAAGAAAATAAAAGTTGGCTTAGTAACTGCACTATATTTAACCATAGCGTGTCATTCTTTTTGCAAGAGGTCCAACATTGTGGATATTACCCCATTTTTAGCAAAACATAATTTACCGCTTAAATATCAGTACTTAAGTGAGCAATATTTCATTCCTTTAGGGTATGATATTTTGGCAGCAAAAGTTCCCGGCAAAGCCATGTTAGTTGCTGTAAATGGCACTCAGGGATCAGGTAAAACCACCCTTGCTGATTTTTTAATGACATGGGTGAACGAAAATACAGAATTTAATAGTATTGCACTGTCAATTGATGACTTTTACTTACCTGCGATTAAACGCCAGCAATTAGCAAAAGATGTTCACCCGTTGTTTGCAACAAGGGGCGTTCCAGGCACCCACGATACATCATTAATGCAGCAAACTTTAAGCGATTTATTAGCAGGAAAAACACAGGTACCGTTACCTAAGTTTAATAAGCAAACTGATGATCCATTTGCACTTAGTGATTGGGATAATAACCAAGCGCCAGTTGATATTATTTTTTTTGAAGGCTGGTGCGTAGGCAGTAAGCCACAGCAGCCTTATCAGTTACAACAACCTATTAATCAGTTAGAGCAGGAAGAAGACAATCAAGGTATTTGGCGACGTTGTGTAAATAGTTGTTTAGCGAATGAATATCAAACTGTATTTGCTCTTATTGATTACACCGTAATGCTTAAAGCCCCATCGTTTGAAAGTGTCTTCGCATGGCGTTTAGAGCAAGAACAAAAGTTAATAGCTAAAAACGGGGTAGGCAAGGGGACATTTACAGAACCGCAATTAGCACGATTTATTGCCCACTTTGAGCGTATAACTCGAGAAAATCTAGAAACCGTTAGCCAACATGCTGAAGCGCTGCTCATACTTGATGAACAACGTGATATTACTAATATGCGGTTTTTGGCAGGTGAAATAAGCCAACCGCTTATATTTACCGATTTAGATGGCACTTTACTTGATCATGACAGCTACCAATGTGAAGTAATAAAGCCCTTTTTAGCTGAGCTTAGTTTACATGGTATTAATGTTATTTTTAATACTAGTAAAACATTTGCAGAGGTTAAATCAATTCAGCAGTTTTTATCTCATCAGCAACCTTTTATTGTTGAAAATGGCGCCGCAGTTTACATTCCAAAAAATTACTTTGCTGTTAAGCCTATTGGTTGTGACGAATATGAAGGATATTGGCGCTATGCTTTAGCCCCAAATAATCAGCGTTTGCATACTGATTTGACTCAATACGGCGCTAAATTTAAAGACTGTTACCAGCTTTTTAGTCAGCTAGATACCGCAGAAGTGAGCGCCTTAACCGGACTTAATATAGAACAAAGTGAATTGGCGTTGTTACGTCAATATTCTGACCCAATTCATTTTATTGGCTCAGCTTTGCAGCAACAGGCTTTTGTAGATTTACTTAAATCTTTAAGTTATGACGTTCTTATCGGTGGGCGCTTTATCCATGCAACAAAAGGAAATAATAAAGGTAAAGCACAGTGCTGGTTACTTAACCAGTTTAAACAAGCGTTTAGTCATTCATTTACAGTAATTGCATTAGGCGACAGCCACAATGATGTGGCGATGCTAAAAAAGGCTGATATTGCAATTCTTATCAATAATCCTAGTAGTAAAGTGCAATCTAAAATAAAACAAAAAACATGGAAAATAAGTGATAAACCAGCCCCTGCAGGCTGGGTTCAAGAGGTAGCGGCATTAACCGTGATCAAATCGTATTTAGCAGCTAAACAGGAGCAACCTCATGGCTGACTTTTATCAAAATGGCATTATAACTACACTACATAATATCGCGGACAGACCTGTAGAAGAACTTGAGCGGGAGTTACAGGCATTTTCAAAAGAACGTCCTATGGGGCTGATTTTGCCATCTTTATATAGTGAGCTTGAAGGGCCAGCACTTAAAAATATTATTAGCGAATTACAGCATGTGCCTTATCTATCACAAATAACTATTGGTCTAGACCGTGCTGATGAAAGTCAATATCGCAATGCATTAGCGTTTTTTAAAGAACTTGGCCAACACCACAGAGTACTTTGGAATGACGGGCCACGGCTACAAGCCCTAGATAGAGAACTACAAAAATTGGGTGTTGCGCCTTGTGAGCTTGGTAAAGGGCGTAATGTTTGGTATTGCATGGGTTATAAGCTCGCAACAGCAAAGGTTGAATCCATAGCGCTGCATGATTGTGATATCTTAACCTACGATCGTGGTTTATTAGCACGACTTATTTACCCGGTAGCGCATCCGCGTTTTAACTATGAGTTTTGTAAAGGGTTCTACCCACGTACTGCCGAAGGGAAAATTAATGGCCGAGTTTCACGCTTACTCGTTACGCCTTTATTGCGCTCATTTAAAACCATATTGGGTAGCAGTGACTACCTTGAATATATGGATTCATTTCGTTACCCGCTGGCAGGAGAGTTTTCATTTCGTCGTGATGTACTCAATGATATTCGTATTCCTAGTGATTGGGGGTTAGAAATTGGTGTGTTATCAGAAATGTATAGAAACTATTCTCATAACCGCTTATGCCAGGTCGATATTGCAGATAACTACGACCATAAACACCAAGTGCTATCGCTTGATAATCAAGCTGCGGGGCTTTCAAAAATGTCGATTGATATCACCAAAGCATTGTTTAGGAAGTTAGCCACTCAAGGGGTGACTTTTACCAGCGAAACGATTCGTTCACTTAAAGCAACATACTATCGTATTGCTCTGGACTTTATTGAAACGTACCACAACGATGCTGTGATGAATGGTCTAACTTTGGATATTCACCATGAAGAAAAAGCGGTGGAAATGTTTGCACAAAACATTATGAATGCGGGAGAGCATTTTTTACAACACCCTATGGAAGCACCTTTTGTTCCTAGTTGGAATCGTGTTGCCTCAGCTATGCCCGATGTATTCTCACGGTTAGAAGAAGCAGTAGAGCTTGATAATAAAGAATTTTCATAAGAAATAAGAGGTAGGGCAATGAGTAAAGCGCTATTTGAACAACGGGTTGAACAACATTTACAAAGCATATACGAAGGTGTTGATCTGTGTATGAGCATCGATGCTCTAGCAAGTATGTTGATCACTACAATGGTCAAAGATGATCCTGTGCGAGACCCGACACCTCATAAAAATAGATGGGATCAGCAAGATGTAATTCTTATAGCTTACGGTGATTCAATCATGCGCTATACTGAAGCAGCGCAAGCCGTGGCCGTTCCCAGTGAGCCCCCGTTACATACATTACATCGATTCATAAAAAATCAATGTGCGGGAACGATCAACTCACTACATATCTTACCGTTCTATCCATACAGCTCTGATGAGGGCTTTTCGGTGATGAACTACGTGCAAGTCAACGAAGCATTAGGAAGTTGGGAAGACATTCAAGGTATTGCTAAAGATGTGAATTTAATGGCTGATTTAGTGATTAATCATTGCTCTAGCCGCAGTCAGTGGTTTGAAAACTTTATTCATGGCAAGGAACCTGGGGTAAGCTATTTTAAAACAGCCAGTTTGACTGATGATGTATCTGCTGTCGTGCGGCCAAGGACATCTCCTTTATTGAATACAGTGCAAACCGCACTGGGGGAGCGGCATGTTTGGTGTACTTTCAGCCCCGATCAAGTAGATTTAGATTTTGCTAACCCATTAGTACTTAACGAGTTTGTAGGTATTATCCGACATTATTTAGATAATGGGGTGAAAATATTTCGTCTTGATGCTGTGGCTTTTTTATGGAAGGAGCTAACCACTTCTTGTATAAATTTACCGCAAACTCATGAAGTAATTAGATTATTACGTACCTTAATAGAGCATGTTGAGCCAAGTGTAATCATTATCACAGAAACAAATATCCCTAACCGTGAAAATTTATCATACTTTGGTAACGCTAACGAAGCACATTGTATTTATAACTTTTCACTGCCCCCACTGCTTTTACATACCTTACTTAGTGGTGATGCTACCGCGTTAAAGCATTGGATGATGAGTATGCCTCCGGCGCAAAATGGCACTGCCTACTTTAATTTCATTGCTTCACACGATGGTATTGGCTTGCGGCCTGTGGAAGGGTTACTTGACCAGATTCAGATTGGTAAAATGGTCGAAACTACAGCAGGTTTTGGTGGCAAAGTATCAATGCGCACCGCGCCTGATGGTACTAATAGCCCTTATGAGCTTAATATTGCACTTTATGATGCGCTACAAGGCACTCATAAAGGAGTTGATAAATGGGGGCATGCTCGTTTTATATGTGCTCATGCGATTATGTTTGCGCTAGAAGGGATCCCGGGCTTATATATTCATAGTTTACTTGGCACAACAAATGATTATGCTCGATTTGACAATAGCCAACATAACCGGGCAATTAACCGACACCGCTGGCAAGAGTCAGAAATATTAGCAAAGCTTGCTGATGAAAAAAGCCATCATAATCAAGTGTGTCATGATATTAAAAACCTAATAGCAATACGTAAAAAGCAGCCTGCTTTTCACCCCAATGCAACTCAATATACCTTACAGCTTGGTACACACTTGTTTGGTTTTTGGCGACAAAGTATTAATCGAGAACAAAGTATTTTTTGTATTTATAATATTAGTGACCAGCAACAAGTCATTGCATTAGCAGATTTAAACTTGATAGAAACAGAGTGTTGGATGAATTTACTGACAAACACCCCTATTGACGAACAAAACCTAAATATTGAACTTAGTCCCTACCAAGTTATTTGGTTGAGTAACAGATAGATGTTAGCTGTTGCGTTATTTGACTTTAAAGCCGCTGTAAAGCCCCTTTACAGCTTTGTGGGTAACTGCTTATTGATGAGAGATACAAATTTGTTTAGATAAGGTATAATCTGCGCTCATTTTCAGTAGGGTATATTATGAGATTGTTGTTATTTATTAGTTTACTAGTTTTTAGTAGCGCTGCGTTTTCAAATCAACCTCTTGACTTAGAAGTCAACATGAAAAATATGGGCCTTGCCTATAAGCAAAGTGTAGAAGCGACTAATATTGAGGATTTTAACCGCGCTATTGATGAATTTATTCATTTGGTAGAACGTAGTAAAACAGCAAAGTTTAGTCGCTATGAAACCGAGTCATTACAAGGGTTAGATAAGGTTATTAATAAGGCACAGCTAGCGAAGGAGTTAGCAAACGACAAAGGACCTAGCGCCGCAAAAGGCGTGCTAAAGTCGATTGATGGCTTAAGAAAAAAATACCACAAACTTCATGAACCACCAGGTTTTTGGGAGCTATTGTTTGGTGGTTAAATTAGTACAGTATAGCGTGCAACTATCTTATAGAAGCACGCTTGATATATAAAATTACCTTCCTTTCTTTTTCATACCTTGTACTGCTTTAAAACGTGGGTTGTCTTTACAAATTACAAAAATACGACCTTTACGCTTGACTGTTTGACAGCCAGGGCGTCTTTTAGCACTTTTAAGTGAGCTCAATACCTTCATTATTTGCTAGCAAGGTTTTTAAAGCGGCGGTTAAAGGCTGCAACACGGCCATCACTTGCCACTGTTTTTTGTTTTCCGGTATAAAATGGGTGTGAATCGCTTGACACATCTATTGGAACATATGGGTAGGTTTTACCTTCAAACTCAACAGTTCTGTTTGTTTTAATGGTTGAACCAATAATAAAGTAACTGTCGGCAGCGGTGTCGTGAAAAGCAACGGTTTGGTAATCAGGGTGAATATTGGGTTTCATGTTAGACTCTTTGCTATGTGATAGTATAACTTTAATTTATAGTAAATAAGAATTGTTTGCAAATGGTTTAGGTTAAAAAATTCATCATTGAGTGTAATTTGTACTAATCAATCAAAAGATAAGCAGTCAGTTTAAAAAAACTAGCTATTGGCATTTAGCCTGTTATAAATAAGAGAGAGTTGTATAAAAGGAGCTAAGTTTGAGATGAGCGAACAGACACAAGAAACTATTGATGAGCAAATAGACCAAGATGTTATGGATACTTTACGTAGTAAAGATCACAGCACACTAGCGAAACAAATCGACCCACTTAGTTGTACTCATAATGACATTGTTGAACTGCTCGCACATTACATCGCATTAAGTGAACAAGATAATGATGAATTATTTGATAATTGGTTCGATAACTTGAGTAAAGAACAACACACCGTATTAAAAACTTTTGAAGTTTATCGCGGCCAATATGAACATCTAGATTAATGACTTTAGCTTATTAAGCGATTATTTATTTGTGCTGACTTGAATCTCAAAGATTTGACCACAGACAATAGATACACACCTTAATTAAGGAGAAGTTATGCCACAACATGTTATTGAAATGCCAGATTTGGGTATAGGTACGTTTCGCTTAGAAGGTAAATCAGCTTATAATTCCGTGAGTATGGCTTTAGATGTTGGTTTTCGACATATCGATACTGCGCAAATTTACGGTAATGAAAAGCAAGTTGGTCAAGCAATTAAAGACAGTAATGTTCCCCGTAGCGAGCTTTTTATCACCACCAAAGTGTGGAATGATAAATTAAATGAATCAAGCTTTATTGATAGTGTTAAAGAAAGTCTTGATAAGCTGCAAGTTGAACAGGTTGATTTACTATTGATCCACTGGCCTTCTCCAGCAAACGGTGAGCCAATGAGTGAATACCTAACCCAGTTGAAAAAGGCCAAAGAGCTCGGCTTAACCAAACATATTGGTGTATCAAACTTTACTATTGCTAACTTAACTGAGGCGATGCAAACACTTGATAGCCGAGAAATATTCACAAACCAAATTGAAGTTCACCCATATTTAACTAATACCAAGCTACGTGCTTTTTGCCAGCAGCATGATATTCATGTCACAGCTTATATGCCATTTGTAGTTGGAAAAGTATTAAACGATGAGGTGATACTCGATATAGCCAAAAAGCATAATGCTTCAGCTGCGCAAGTGACGCTGGCTTGGATTAATGCTAACGGCATGACCACAATTCCATCATCCACAAAGCGTAAAAACCTAGAAGATAACTTTGATGATTCAGTAAAACTCGATGCTGATGATATCGATCGCATTAATGGCCTTGATTGTGGCGATAGACAAGCAACGCCTGACTTTGCACCGCAGTGGGATGAATAGCCCCTGCATGATGCAACCCTTATAGACTCGAAGCGCAAGTTGATCTTGCGCTTTTTTGTATATATTACAATAGCAGCCTAGAAAACATGATTCTGCGATTTTTTATTTCTATTTTATATTGGTCGACGCTTAATAAGCATAATTTGCGTTAAGCTAGAGTGATGAGGTGTAAATTTAGTTTTTATTTAAATTCTGCATTCGGATAATAAGTGGGTTGGGTACAGTTATATAATATTGATATACAAAAAGCAGCTGACTTTTACCACGTTGGCTTTTGATTACATTATTAAACCTCTTTCAGGCAATGCAAAGCATTAGTACATCAACTTTATATACGTTGGTTTGTTGATATCTTTTATCTAAGAGTCAAGAGGGGGATGTCTATGAATAACTTCGTACGGTTAACAATTAAGCCGCAAGTAGGGCTTTGTTAATCATTAAAACGTTATATTTATTGTATTAGTTACTGACTCATTATGTTGTGATATTTGCAATAAAATCTTAAAAGGCATTTACATGGAAGAACCAAACTATACTTCAGGCAAAGGAAAGAACTCAGTTGTTCCACCGCAAATTAAAGGGTGGAATTGGGGGGCCTGTTTATTAAATTGGATTTGGGGGTTAGGTAACAATACGTTTATTGCATTACTTATGTTTGTTCCTATTGTTAACGTGGTGATGTTCTTTATGCTGGGCGCTAAAGGTAATGAATGGGCATGGAAAAATAATATATGGAGAGATGTTGAGCATTTTAAAAAGGTGCAAAAAAAATGGCGTAACGCAAGTTTTGCATTATTAATAATTGTCGCTCTACCGCTTATTACGACATTGTCATACAACTATATTTCTAATATGTACAAGATGGATGCTTTTAAGCAATCTTATAATGTTCTTGGAAAGAATCCAAATGTAATTAAAATCACAGGGCCAAGGCTTGAAGTTGCATTAACTCATATTCTTGATGACTATCAACATACTGATACGCCTGGTGAAAGGGCATTTTTTTATTATGCCTCTGGCTTTAAAGGTAGTGTGCAGGTACAAGTTATTGTGAGGAACGAGTTTTTTGGTTGGTCATTACAGCGAGTTATAGTCAAAGATAGTGACTCACCAACCGTTATAAATGTACTAGACAAAAGTGAGTAAAGGGCATTTTGGTAAAGTAGCCGTTCAATATGTCTAACGTCACGGGTGAATACTTATTTGGGTTTTATAGGGTTTATAAGCATATATTTAGTCGTTAGTGTTGCTCCTAATAACGCATTGATATTATAGCAATTGTTAACTATTAAGCTGACATTGGACGGTACTTACTATGCAGCAAAAAAATTACATTTCTGAGCAAGGAAAAACTCTGCAGTCCCACCATTAAAGAAATTTTTGTTCAAGGCAGGGGCCTTTAGATATTATTATTGTCTTAAATACAAAAGAATGAAACTTGGGTGTGCTTATTTTTTGAGATTGAACAGGTTTTAACCTTAAAAAGTCAATACGCTCTAAGCTATCTAATTGATTAAGCGCTAAAAATAGATCAGCAATTAAATTTAAAAGTGCATTAAGTAAAATAACGTAATTATTTTTTTAGCTACAGCTATTAAGTGAAGAATCGTATCGTAAGTTAAGTGGCTTCTTTATACAGTTTACGGACAATTCTTTATTCGCTACTATTGGCCCATATTAGAATACAAAGTCTTTTAGGTCTTTTTTATATGGAAGAACAACACTATATTTCAGGTGAAGGTAAAAATTCAACAATACCACCGCAAATTAAAGGGTGGAACTGGGGAGCATGTTTATTAAATTGGATTTGGGGAGTGGGTAACAACACATATATCGCGTTACTTATACTTATACCCTTTGTAAATTTAGTGATGC
>NZ_JBQSVO010000079.1:0-18291 GCF_052376275.1 Pseudoalteromonas sp. AOP7-A1-14
ATGTAATCGCAACAGTATACACGCAATACTTATTTACTAGGCAGCAGTGAACCTAGGTATTAATTAAAAAGTGATACAAAAATATTGAAAATAAAAAGCTACACTGCCAACGCTAAACGCTTTTTATAGTATTTGAGCTACTTTGTTGAGTTTGCAAAACAACTGTTTCAGATTGAGCATGTGCTTGGTTAAACCAAGCTGAAACTCCAAGTAAAATGACTGATAAAACCACGACACTTGTTTTTACACCACCTTGATTATGCTTCATGTCTACCTCTTATTATTTTTATAGGTTAGAAATTATCTACTAGAGTAGACAAAATTACAGATGTTAACAATATGTATTAGTAAGAATTTTAATAACCTTTAGATCTATCAACTGTATTTTTCAGCAATAAGCCAGAATGTAATCGGTTGACATTTTCGGCGACTTGCCCGGTCACAGTGCTAACATCTGAAAATGCGGCACAATGTGGTGTAATCGTAATTTGAGGGTGGTGCCAATAAGGGTGCTCTGAGCCTATAGGTTCGCTTGCAAACACATCTAAAGTAGCACCGCGTAACTTTCCGTCCTCGAGGGCGCAAAGTAAATCCTCTTCAATAATATGTTCCCCCCTTGCTACATTAATAATTACGCTGTTTGCAGGTAGGTAACTAAGTAACTGTTTATTGATAAAACCTTTTGTATGCGTAGTAAGCGGTAATAAGCAAACTAGGTAGTCAACGCTCGGTAATAAAGCATAAAGCTCAGTTTGGGTAGTTACACTATTGACCTCCTCTAGTTGCTTTGGCGTTTTAGAGTATCCACTCACAGTGAAGTTATTAGCAATTAAACGCTGAGCACAAGCTTGACCAAGCTCACCCAGACCTAATATACAAACATGTTTGTGAGCATAAGCTCGCTTTGCTTGCCACAACTTCGCTTTTTGTTTATGAAAATACTCTTGTAAACGAAGCTTATTTGCCAACACGTGTGTAAGCACATACTCCGCCATATCTTCAGCTAACTTGGTACCAACAATACGTACAACCTCCACATGTGCAGGTAGTAAACTTAAATCAATACTATCAACGCCTGCACCAAATGAAGACACTGCTTTTAAATTAGGTAGCTGAGCCCACATACCGGTTGGTGCATTCCATGCGAGTACAAATTCAATCTTTGTTAAATTTTCACATTCAGGCCATTGGCTAATGGTAGTACTAGGAAGTAACTGTGCTAATTCAGTCATTAATTTACTACAGTCTCGCCCAGTAATTGCAACTAATACAGTCATCGCTTTTCCTTTTTTATAACTCTTTAAAAAGTCACACAACTGCAACTTTACTGTCATCTTTAAATTCTACCCTAAACATAGTTTTGCTCATTATAGAGAAGTTACTTATGTTTAGTGTTGATAAAGTCATTGATGCAAACTTACCACAATTAGAAAATTCCCCCAAAGTGAAAGGGTTGGTTAAAAAAGGCTTAGGCTATTTATTACATGAACAAGAGTTTATTGCCTTTGCCGACGCGTATCCGCATTTGCAGGGCATTGAATTTGTCGAGCAGGTACTTGAAGAGCTAGATTTTAATACTCGCTATCAGCCTAAGCAAATAGAAAATATTCCCTCCGAAGGTAAGCTTGTTATTGTGGCCAATCACCCTATTGGATCACTTGATGCACTGGCGTTAATCAAAGTCCTCTCAAGTGCCAGGCAAGACTTAAAGGTTGTCGCAAATCGCATGCTTATGTCAGTTACCCCAATGCATTCACTGTTGCTCCCCGTAGATAACTTATCAGGTTCGAGTAAAAAACAAGAGCTTGCCAACATTCATCAACATTTAAAAAATGAAGGTACTTTACTTATTTTTCCAGCAGGTGAAGTATCGCGCTTAAGTCCTACAGGCATAAAAGATTGTAAATGGAATAGTGGTTTTTTACGTATTGCTAAAAAAGCCAACTGCCCTATTTTACCTATTTTTATAAAAGCCAAAAACAGTTCACTTTTTTATGGTACATCAATGATTTATAAACCATTAGCTAGTTTATTACTGGTTAAAGAAATGTTTAAGCAGCGCCAGAAGTCACTTGAATTTGAAATTGGCGCTTCAATCCCGCCAGAGTCATACCTTATTAATAATTTAAAAGATAAAGAAGTGGTAAATCTTATTCGTAAGCAGCTCTACCGTTTAACCAGTAAAAAAACATTGCCTTTAAAAACCCAAACCCCAATTGCAATGCCAGAGTGCAAAAAGGAATTGAAAAAAACTATAGAGCAATGCCAAAAATTGGGTGAAACACAAGATGCCATGCAAATCTATTTATACCAATACCAAGGCAGTTCAGCGATCTTTAGAGAGCTTGGTAGACTTCGCGAAATATCATTTCGCACCGTTGGTGAAGGCAGTGGTAAGCGTCGCGATATTGATAAGTACGATATGGACTATCAGCATTTAGTACTTTGGGATGCCAAACAACTTGAGCTTGTTGGTGCGTATCGCCTTGCTTGTGCTCAGCAAGTAATTGATAAAAATGGCCGCGAAGGTTTGTATACAGACAGTCTTTTTTCTTACTCTGAGAAAATGCAGCCATACTTTAAAGCTGGGATCGAACTTGGCCGCAGCTTTGTACAACCTAAATATTGGGGCCGTAAAAGCTTAGACTATTTATGGTACGGAATTGGCGCATTTGTCAGTACCTATCCACAATATCGATATTTATACGGTGCTGTGAGCTTATCAAATGCGCTACCAGAGCAAGCAAAGGCATTACTTGTTTATTATTATCAACTTTATTATGGTAATACAGCTAGCATAGCCACCCCAAACAATGAATTTAAACTTACAGAGCAGCAACTTAGTCAATGCCAAAATTTATTTAAAGGCAATGATATAAAAGAGGACTTTGTTGAGCTTAAACACGTCCTTGCCAATATGGGCGCACATGTTCCCACTTTATTTAAGCAATACACTGAATTATGTGCCCCCGGCGGCGTGCAGTTTTTAAGCTTTAGTGTCGACCCTGATTTTAATAACTGTATTGATGCTCTAGTACTAGTTGATCTTGAGAAAGTAAAAGAAAACAAGGCCAAACGATATTTAGGCAGGTAACGAGTTACAAAAAAACAAACACACTTTAATGCTTTTAGTCTGCCTGTTTAAATGAACTTGCATGACCAAGTGTAGTTTATAAACTAGTGATGACCTTCTTCTATAAAGGTTTCTCGACTCACTTTCGCTATATCTTTATCTTCTTTTGTGAGCCGAGTTTGCTGCCAGCTGCCGCGGAAAAACCATGTAAAAGCCACAATAGCAACGATAACGTTGGTCAAAGCAAATGAATACCAAATACCTTGATCCCCCAAACCTGTGTGTTTAGATAAAATATACGCTGCCGGGAACTGAATTACACATTGTGATAATAGCGCCAGCATCATCGCATTAAGCATATTACCTGAAGCACGAAATGCGGCCACAACACACAATTGCACGCCAATTCCTCCCCACGTCAAACACATAACCCGAATAAACTGCCCACCTTTAGCAATAACGGCCTCATCATCGGGAATAAAAAAAGCAACCAAATGCTCAGCAAAAACAAAAGCAACTAACCCAACAATGGTAAGCCCTATTAACCCCCATAATGACGCTAGCCGAGTTATAACATCTGCACGCTTGGGATTCCCCGCTCCCATATTTTGCCCAACTAAAGTTGATACTGCCATAGACAACCCCATTGCCGGGATCATTATCATTTGTAAGACATTTGAACCAACGCCATAAGAAGCAATAGTCTGTGTGCCAAAGCTAGCTACTAGGAACGACATAATAATCAAACCAAAAGCACGAGCTGAAAGCTCAATAGAGCCTGGAGCGCCTAAAAAGAAAGCCTTTTTAATATATTGCCAATCTGGATAAAAACTCTTTAGTTGTAATTGAATACCATGGCGACCGCGTAAAAATATAATCACTCCAGCAATTGCGGCTAAACTTTGGGTTGCTAACGTAGCTAGAGCAGCTCCCATAACGCCTAATCCTTCAAACTCACCGTAGCCAAAAATAAATAAAGGATCGAGTAAAAAGTTAAGTAATACTGTTACGCTAACAATAATTAATGGTACCCGGGTTTGGCCAACACCCCGCATCAGCGCTTGGAACATGGCATAAATAAATACAAAAACCACTCCAACAAATGAAACATGCATAAACTTTAACGCATCCTCAAAGACTGCTTGCTCAACCCCTAATAAGGTTAAAAAATAAGGAGATAATAAATAACCCATAAAACCAAGCATTATGGCGGTTATAGTCACCATCAGTGTAGTTTGCGCCGCCACATGATTTACTTTGTCTTGCTGCAATGCTCCCATATATTGCGCTGATAAAATAGCCCCGGCCATCGCAAGACCAGAACCAATAGCAATAACTAAAAATGTGACCGGCATACTCACTGACACAGCCGCTACTTGCGCTGCGCCTAAACGCCCAACCCAAAACGCATCCGTTAGCTGATAAGCAGACTGCAAAATATTAATTAATATAATCGGAACACCAAGTTTCAACAGCGCCTTGCTAATTGAGCCAGTTAGAAAAAGCTGTTGGTTATCATTCATAAAATACTCTTAGGGTTAAAGGGGAATACGATTATAACAAAAATGAATGAGTCTATCGTGAACATAGAGTCAATACTTTTAGGTAGCCAATGTAATAAAGTTTAATCTAAATCAAAAAAACACTTTATGTCTTTTAAATATTTCTGAAACTTTGATCTAGAACAGCTTTTGATTTTTTATAACCTTGATAATAGCTACAATTAAATTAAAGCTTTTGAGGGATAACATGAAAAAAACACTTACTATTACTGCACTTACTTCACTATTGGCACTTTCACCTTTAGCACATGCAAACTTTAGCGTTAACGTAGGTGCTATTAGTGTTGACCCTGATAACAGCAGCTCAGCTATTAACGAAGCGCCGACTTTGGGCCTAAAAGGTGGTGCAGATACACAATTAGGTATTACCATCGATTATGCCTTTAATGATAACTGGGTACTTGAGCTCGTTGCTGCAACGCCATTTGATCACAACGTAAACGGCACAGGCGGTTTAGCAGGAAACAAAATTGCAGATATAAAACAGCTACCACCGACATTATTTGCGCAATATCACTTTTTAGATAACAGCTATGCTTTTCGTCCATTTGTTGGTGTAGGCATCAATTACACTGTATTTTTTGACGAGCAACCCACTGACGCGCTAAAAGCAACACTAGGCACTGATGATGTAGAAGTAAGGCTTGATGACTCGTTTGGTTTTGCTGCGCAAGCAGGGTTTAATTATATGATGAGTGATAACTGGGGGTTACACGCTATGGTTTCAGCTATCGATATTGAAAGTGACGCCACCGTTTTTGCAGATGGAGCACAAGCTCTTACTTCGACGGTAAAAATAGACCCGGTAGTCGCTATGCTAGGTGTTAAATATAAGTTTTAATTTAAATACCCAAACCACCTCAAGATGCAGAATTCAGCGTTTCGCTGGGGCTTAATATCAAGACATTACTTTGCAAAAATGGCAGTCCTTTTTAAGAAGTAAAAACGATGAGAGTAAGTCCCTGTAAAACGCCCAATGGGTTGGTTTAAAAGCGATTTATACTGCGTTATTAATTTCCCAACAGTATCACTTGCAATCAATGCCTTGCCTAAATCGCTTTTAATTCCAACGACGCTCGCATCTTGAGGTCGCTGGGTATATATCGTTAATCGGGTAAAAGACGTTAGCAGCCTTTAACCTAAAACTTATCGCGGTAAGTTAGTTGCCTTTTTTTGTTCAAGCATTTCTTTCCAATGCATGACTTCACTAGGTAAAATAGGCACTACCCCGTCAAAGCCCGCTACCTCAAGCATTTCCTCAACGCTCACCACACCTTTTTTACGCTTAAAAACACCGCGTACGTAAGCAATCGCATGTAAGCCGCGTTCAGAGTAAAATTTTTGCTCAATATAAAAATATTTATGATCCCAGCCAACTAGTCGTGTACTAACCGTATAACGCTGCATTGGTTTTATATCCCGTATATAGGTAATTGCTGTGGCATTAACAATAGGAAACCAACGGCGTTTTAATATATGGCTTAATAAACCTACCCGTTCGGTCATCCATGTTCGCGCTAAATCCATAATCGCAAGGTAACGAGAGTTAGTAAGATGCAAATTAATATCGCAATCTGTCGGCCACGCCTTAAATTCCATATCCACGGTATCAAGCAGTGCTTGATAATCATGGTTACGCTTAATTTTAAAAAATAATAGGATGAGTCGAAAATATAAATTCACAGTAGAAGGTCTTACCTGTTAGTAATGAGCGCAGTATAGCAGATCGTAACTATTGCAATCGCGACTTTCTGTCCTGCGCTCATTTTTTATAATTATAAAAAGCGTAAAATATGGGCACTAAAGGATCATGCCCACAAGTACTACACAACAATAACGGCCTAAACCTTAACCGTTTTGCGGTTAATACCGTAGTCACGCAGTTTGTTTGCCACTGCCGTATGGCTCAAGCCTAGACGTTTTGCAAGCTGGCGCGAGCTTGGATAAGCAGGGTATAGCTTTCGTAATAAAGTGGCTTCAAAACGCTTAATAGCCTGATCCAAACTGCCCTCAAAGTCAGACTCAAGATAGCCTAAATCATGGGTGAAAGTAGGTAACTGTAGGTGCTCTACTCTTAGTTCACTATCATCTAACAAAGACACCGCTCGGTAAATTGCATTTTCAAGCTGACGCACATTACCAGGCCAAGGATAGTCTTGTAAAAATGTTAAACACTCAAGTGATAATTCAGGAATAGCATAGCCATTTTGTTGTGCGTATTTTTGAATAAAATGTTCAGCAAGCGGGCCTATATCAGCTTTTCTATCGCGCAGCGGTGAAATTTCTAGCGTTAGCACATTTATGCGATAGTATAAGTCTTCACGAAAAGCACCTTCTTGCACTAATGCAGGTAAATCTTTTTGTGTTGCAGCGACAATGCGTACATTTACTTTAACTTCGTTTTCATCGCCAACTTTTCGAAAAGTGCCATCTTGTAAAAAGCGCAGTAACTTAGTTTGCAACTGCGTAGACATCTCGCCTACTTCATCTAAAAATACCGTACCGCCATCAGCCTGTTCAAGTACCCCGCGTTTTGGTGCAGTATTTTCTTCATAACCGGCGTAGCCAAATAATTCAGACTCAGCCACATCATCCGGTAATGAAGCACACGACAATGCAATAAACGGCTTTACTGAGCGATTTGAAGCATAATGGCAAGCCCGTGCCAATAGCTCTTTACCCGTGCCCGTTTCACCAGTGATTAAAATAGGGGCTTCAAGCTGCGCCATTTTACGCGCTTCACGTACTACACGTCGCATCGCTGTACTAAAATTATGGATGGTCGCAAAACTTTCTTGGCCATAACGGCGAAATGCACTGACTTGTTGGCCTAAACGACTTTGAGATTTAATATTGATTACAGCACCGGCAAGCACATCACCTTCAGCGCCTTGAGACACAGCAATAGGCAATATATCGGCAATAAAGTCTTCACCCGCAACTTCTACGCGGGTTGTTTGACCAAGCACGTCTTCACTTTCTAACCAGCGAGTGAAGTTAAACCCTTTCAATAGGTTATTGATGTTCGCACCAATAACCTCATGCTCACTCAGTTGTAAATCTTTACTGGCAGCATCATTACAAAGACGCACCCAGCCTTTTGCATCAATAGAGATAATTCCATCCGGCAACGCGCGCAGTAATGTATTTAACTCATTATGCTCTCGTTCAGATGGCAAAAAAGCAGTTGTACGCACATCTTGAACACCATCAATTAAGCGTATAGAAGGCATAATTTTTTGAAACTGCTCAAAATCAATGGGAGGAAAGCTCACATACATTCGGCAGTTAACAGAATCAACTTCAATACCTTTTAAATCAACTTGATAACTAACTAATATATTTAATATCTCTTGAGCTATACCAATTCTATCAGCACATTGAATATCTAAACGCATTACATCCCCAATAAAGAGAAACCTATATTAAAAATGATAATACGCGAACAATATTAATGTGGATAGCCCAATGTAAAGATATTTGGACATTTTACTAAAAAATAATAGAGCCCATTGATAGTTATAGCCACCCTAGATCTAGCTGATCAAACGAATTTACAAGCAATGCTCTCCCCCACCACGACGGGGTTAAAGCTCTTCCTGGTAACCGTTGTTTAAACAGCCATTGACTCAGTTATCTTCAGGGTAAGCGGTCCACTCCCCACCATCAAGCTGAATATAGGGACGATTATTCATATACATCATGATAGTGTCTTCGTTCTCAGCAACCTTAGGAGCAAGAGGTAAGTCAACTAACAATGATTGTATCGAGCTTTTCCCAGAAAAAACGTCATTACTTAGTGCTCGGCTAATTATTTCTGACAACCCGAAATAGCTAGTCGAGTCTTTTACTTCAATTAATTCTGAGTGCCTTACATTCGGACCAATAAACTTGATGGCACTAGGTACAGATACAATTTTTGGACTTGGTATTTCTCTAAGCCCTGAAAACTGTACTTTATCTCCTTCTAGTGCTGCGCCATGCTCTGGCACTATCACGAGTAAAGTATTTCGCTGTTGCTGCTCTAACTTGTCTATAAACTGATTTATATCTGAAAAAAGCTGCTGCTGCCTAATAGGGTAACTTTTAGTGCTACTCATTCGATCATAACCGGCAATCTGGTTACCATCATGAAGGCTTATTGTGTTGTAATAAAGGGAGCGCGGGGGACTATCTTGACTCTGAGCATCTAACCAACTTGTTAGTACTTCTTTATCTGAATAAATCGGCTTACCATCGAAGCCATATTGGGCTGGAGAATAACCTGAAAAATCCAGCTCGGTCGTATTCATCCCGCCATACTTATTTATTAATCCTTTAAAGTCATCAAAATGCCCGTCATGATTCATCGCCACAGAAGTGTCATAGCCAAGCTCTTCTAGGTTGTTAAATAAATAACACTGCTCTGCTACAGGTTTAAATAAAGCTGTTTGACTAGTTTGACCACAACTCGCTCTTAAAAGCCTAATAGCTGCAGGGCCACTGTATGAGGTAGCAGAATTGAAATCGCTAAATAAAATATCAAAATTACTAAAGAGCTGAGTTTCATCAACCCCAATAGCATCAAGATCAGCAGTAGCAAGTGAGCAGATATTCAAAATTAAAACATCAAAAGGTTCGCCTGCGATCTGCTTTGGAAAAGCGCTTTTTAATAAACTTTGTTGTTGATAAAAATCTTTTAACTGTTCGTTAGGCGTTTTCTCTCGCTGACCAGCCCCAATAGTTACTGTTGTTTGGGGTGATACATTAGACTGATTTGTTTGCTGAGGTAATTGAGCTGTCTGAGATGAGTCAATAACAGACCCTGTAGATAACCAATACGCATAAGCAAAACCTAACAATGAGATACTGGTGTAACGAAACCACTTATGTGAAAAACGATAAAATACACAAACAATAAAAATACTTAATAGTAAATCAATACTCACTACGCGAGCACTAATTTCAAAAAAATAGTCAAGGCTAAAGTCTTGTACATTGCCAACCTGTTTTGTTAGACGGGATATTGGAGGCAACCATGAATCATAATATAACAAGGCCATAGCAAGTAAAGCTGCAAATATATTTTTCACTCTTTGCTGCCAAGTTTTATTAAACGATAGCATCAGAAAAGCAAAAAATGCTAAATTCTCTAAAAAGTGAAATGAAATCTCTCCATAGGCAAATAATGCAAATTTGATTAAAAAATATAGATTCCAAATCCCTAAACCTGATAGTTTCACTCTTCATCCTTCTTTTTTTTAGCGGGTTTATAAGGCGTTAATATTACATGGCGAAATGTTAGTTTACGGTAATATTTTAAAAACTTTGTAAAAACTGTTTTACCCACGTTACTTAGAATAACTCCGATAATTAACGCAATAGTAAATGTGATAAAAAATTGTTCTAAGTTCATAATTTTGACTCATTTAACGTCATTGGAAAGCGTTGAGCATCCGGTCTTTTAACGCGATTAAACTCCGGGGACTCAATAGCTAATGAAGTTAAATCAATCGACTCTTGGCTGTATGTATAACTAGAGTTATCTTTTAATTTATCTGTGTAATCTGGAATTTCTCTATCTTTATATGCTTTTTTCAATCGCCGACACTCTTGTTGAATAAAAAAATGCTCCGCAATAACTGTTTTTGAATCAAAAAAATCAGCAATTTCAAGTTTAAATAAATGCCTAATGGCATTATCTACGTCATGCTCTCGGCATGCATGGAGATATAAATACACGTATTCATCAACGGTGCTAAAAACATCCCCTTCACGCTTAACATGAAATAACTGCAACGGGTGAATTGCATCAATTCTTGGTAACAGCCTAAATGTAACCATTACGCCACTTATGCCTAAATTAGCCGCTGAACTGCTGTAGTTTATGACCTGTCGCGCAAAGTCTAATAAAGGTAAGAAGCCTTTACTAAGTTGACTTTGCGAATGATGTAACACTTCTTCAATTGAGCTGGGTAAAGGCCTTGAAAATTCAAAACCCTGAATAGATTGAATTTGTGATAATAATCGCGATGGCTCAGAGAAACTATATAAAATAAGGTTTACCCCAAGCGTTAAAAATAAGCGCTCATCTTGATGGCGGATAATACCATCTACATTTTGAATAACGAGTTTCAGTTTTTTGCCACATAACTTTCTCAAAGAAAAGCATTGTTTTGCTAAATCTGCTAAATCTGTATAACGTGTTACTGAGAATACTAGGGTCGCCGCTTTCATTTCACTTGCATGCTGGTAAAGCGCTTCGTTATCTTCAAGCAGTTTATAAGACACAGGTAGTTTAGTCCCTTCTGGCACTACGTTTCTTACTAGCCATACATCATTTTCATCAAAGTCGCGATTAAATTTTAAAGTTTTGGCTTCAGTACTGCTTCCCTCGCTAACTTTAAATTTATTATTGCTCGCTTCTAATAGCACAGTTTCTCCAGCGATGACCCCCTCTGAGTGGCTCCAATAATCATACTCTAAGGCTTTAACAGTTGATTCATTAGAAACATACACTATGCCATCAAAAGATTTGTTCAAGCCGCGCATAAGCATACGAGCGCGCACAACTTCAAGCCCAGTAGCTATAAATATAAAAGTCAGTTGATACCTTCTTGTAAAGCTTTCGTACAACTTAAGCTGTTCAATCAATTCATTGTGATTGTATGGTGTGATTAAATCTGTATTAATATGCAAAATGACAGTAGAGCCAAAAAGCTCATCGTAAACTTTTAATTCTGCAAGCAAACCACGAATGAAATGTAACTTCTTTTTCAAAGCCGTATCGCTATTAAACGTAAATGGATGTACTTTGCCTTTGTTAAATAAGCCGTTTACGGCGCTTGAGTATGGACTTTCAAAAAATATCTATTTGCGAAGATAAAATAAACACATCTTGTTCTGATTTTTCAGAAATTGCCTGCAAAGCAAATTCTACCCCTTGGTTATCAAATGTTTTGCTCATTGATCTTGATCCTAAAAGTGATGTCGGACTTCACCTTGGCCTTCCTTGGGAGCATGATTCAGGGTGGAGTAATTACCCAAACTTCGAAAGTGGCATAGAAGAATTTTTTACTGATAATGATGGTGTAATATTTTTACCGTTTGGCAGTGATTCATCAGGGATAGAGCGTTTACAAGAAACCATATTAGGTGCAAGTAATTTAAAAACTAGTCAAAATTCGTGGGTTATATTTGATTGCCCAAGTTATGCCGAGCTCAATAATCTTCCTGTCACTGAAAAAGATATCATTTTAGAAGTCATAAATTGTGACGCTATTTGCCATAATTTAATCTACAAACGGTTATTATCATTAAAACAAATGGAAAAAAGTTGGCGACATTACTTTTTAATAAACAACTATAATTCAGCCAGTGAACTTGAATCTGACCTGTTACAAGTGTGGCAATCTGAAACCCCTTTATTTGCACCTGTTCATATTAATAAAGATGAAGTAATAAAAGAATCTACGGCGTTTAAAAATGTCGCTATAAATTGTGCACCTTACAGTGTTGCTTATGATGATTTTGAAACGCTTGCTGGGTGGTTAGTAAGCAAGGCTAATAAAAATGACTAAGCATCATTATGCCACAGGGGCTCTTCAGTATTCTTTTGCTCTTATACTCAGTATTTTATTTACTGAAAAGCTCGTTCGTTTTATTTTTTTCAAATTCCATTGTTATTTTAATCAACATAAGATGAGTGCCTTAGCAGCATTTGTAATGCCGTTATTTTTGCTGTTTACAACTATATTCGTCAAGCTGAATAATAAGAAAAAACAACGTTTAAAGACCAAACTATCACTGCTCTACCCGCACATCACTTCGCCTTTTGGTTCATTAGCAAACGTTATCCGGATACTATTGCAAAGTGTTTATCTAATCACCTTTAACGTTACAACAAAGGACGCTCCTTCACGAAATGAACATAAAAAGGCAACTGCACGATTAATTAACCGAGTATTTAGAGCTATTCGTTATATGGATAGTAAACTGACACGACGATGCAAAAAGTTGTGGTTACAATTACAATTAAAGTTAAATAACAAGACAAATGTAAAGCCATTGCAACGTGTTAATAATTTCAATTTATGGCAAAACCGTATATTAAAATTTGTATTTTACTTCATGTTCGCATTCATAATACTACTTTTTGTTACAGTCCCATTTAGCCTTGAAGCACAAGCAATATTTATTAGTTTGATTCTAATAGTTGCCTACTCGTTGAGACGTGTTGGGGGTCAAATGGCCACAATTACAATGATAACTCTTGCTGTGACGACTTCAACAAGGTATCTATGGTGGCGTTACACTGACACTTTAAATTGGGGCGATCCACTAGCATTAACTTTAGGTATTGGCTTATTACTCGCTGAAACCTATGCATGGCTAGTATTGACTTTAGGCTTTTTTCAAACAATTAACCCATTACATAGAAAACCGATCCCAATGGATGGTGATACATCAAAGTGGCCAACAGTCGATATATATATTCCTACCTATAACGAGCCATTAAATGTTGTTAAACCCACTGCAATCGCTGCACAGAGTATAGACTGGCCGGCAGATAAACTAAACATCTACATTTTAGATGATGGTAAACGACCTGAGTTTGCAGAAATGGCAAAAGAAATTGGCGTGGGTTACCTGAATAGACCAGATAATAGCCATGCCAAAGCAGGTAATATGAATCACGCGATGAAATATACCGATGGTGAGTACATTGCGATTTTTGATTGCGACCATATACCAGCCCGCTCATTTTTACAAATGACCATGGGACAATTTATTAAAGACGAAAAAGTATGTTTAGTTCAAACCCCACATCACTTTTTCTCAGCAGATCCATTTGAACGCAACCTTGATAATCACCGCCAAATACCTAATGAAAACATGTTGTTTTACGGCCTAATTCAAGACGGTAATGATATGTGGGACGCGACCTTCTTTTGCGGCTCTTGTGCAGTTTTAAAGCGCAAAGCGCTGGATGATATTGGCGGTTTTGCAGTCGAAACCGTCACAGAAGATGCACACACTGCACTACGAATGCAGCGCGCGGGCTATAGAACAGCATATATCAACATTCCTCAAGCTGCTGGTCTTGCAACAGATAGCCTATCAGCACATGTTGGCCAGCGTATTCGTTGGGCTCGAGGCATGGCGCAAATATTCAGGCTAGACAATCCGTTGCTAGGAAAAGGACTGAGCTTGGTACAGCGTTTATGTTATACAAATGCCATGCTGCACTTTTTGTCTGGCATTCCCCGGATTGTATTTTTAACGGCTCCACTTGCATTAATTTACTTGGATGCCTATATAATCTACGCTCCTTTCATTGCTATATTTTTATATATAGTGCCAACCTTGATGCAAATAAAAATTACAAATTCACGTATTCAAGGTAAGTACCGTTACTCATTTTGGGGAGAGGTTTATGAGTCTGTTCTTGTTTAAAACCTACCACTGTCGCCCTATTCAACCCTAACAAAGGGAAGTTTAACGTAACAGAAAAAGGCGGTTTAAATGATATTGCTCGATATGACTGGCTTATCTCAAAGCCATACATAGCACTATTACTATTGAATGTGCTTGGTATGTGTTATGCCATCTTTAGATTAATATTTGGTGATGTATCCCAAATTGGCGTGCTATTAATCAGCATGTTATGGGTTAGCTATAATATGATGATTTTAGGTGCTGCTGTTGCGGTTGCAGCTGAAGCTAAGCAGGTCAGAAGCTCTCATAGAATAAAAGCCAATTTTCCTGCTGCAATTAGACTTGCAAATGGACGTACAATAAAAGTTAAAGTTACTGACTATTCTGATAGCGGTGTTGGTATTGAAACCGTGCATGAACATTCTTGTCGAGAAAACGATAAAGTTGAACTGCTCATAAGCCGGGGGAAAAAACAGTTTTCCTTCCCGACCTTTATTTGTAATACAAGAAAAAGGCAAATAGGCTTAACGTTAAGGGATCTTAACTTAGCAAAACAAAAAGCATTCGTTCAATGCACATTTTCTCGTGCAGATGCTTGGCTCGATTGGCAAGATAACTTTAAACATGATAAACCGTCGTACAGTTTCAAGCGGGTGTTTTATACTAGCCTTCGTGGCTATAGTAACTTGATTTTTCATGCGCCTAAACCATTTAGGCCATTCATTATTTTTATGACTCGCGTTATTGAAGTCATGATTACGCTTTTACCAAAAAAACCAGAAAAGTATTCTAAATTATATGATTAAACAATTAGCTACCTCTGCCCTAATAATACTAGCTTTGGCCAGTACTCAATTTACAAACGCAGCAACTCCACTTATGGATAAGTCTATATTTGATGATGGCTACCCTGAGCAGGCACCTTCAGAAAGTCTAACGCTCAGCTTTAAACGTCTGGGGGTTAACAAATTCAAGCTAGATGGAATTGACAATACCACCTATGTAGATTTCACTAATCGGTTAGATAAAATAGGCAAAGAACTTAAATTAAACTTCTCCTATAGTCATTCGCCAGCATTGATTAGCCGCGTATCACACTTAAAAGTCTATTTTAATGATAACTTGATCACTGTTATGCCAATTAAAGATCAAGAGACACAATTTAGTCAGTTAAAAAGCCACAGCCTTGCTCTCAACCCAAAGTTAATAAAAGACTTTAACCAAATACGCTTTGAACTCGTTGGTTATTATGACTTAGTCTGTCAAGATGATTTTAGTAAAACAATCTGGACTGAGTTAAGCCAAAACAGCTCTATTACTCTTGAGCAGCAATCACTAGCATTGGAAAGTTTACTGGAGTATTTTCCTGCACCATTTTTTGATGAACGAGATTATACACAACTAGACTTACCTTTTATCTTCGCGAACAACCCTGATGAAAATACACTTGAAGCAGCAGCAACTCTCTCAAGCTGGTTTGGTGCCCAAGCCAATTGGCGTAAAGCAACTTTCCCTGTACAATTTAATCAAACACCTACAAAACATAGTGTCGTATTTGCGACCAATACAAATAAACCTGACTTTTTACTCGATTATCCAGATGTATCAAAGCCAACTATTGAAATCATCTCTAGCCCAACTCAACGTTATGCAAAAGTACTACTGATACTAGGCAAGAATACGAAGCAGCTAAAAGAGGCCGTCGTAGGTTTAGCATTTGGTCATAAAGTTATGACAGGGCGAACAGCAAGTATTAATGAAATTAATCATTTACCCTTAAGAGAAGCTTATGATGCGCCTCGCTGGGTAAGGTCCGATAGAGCCGTTAGATTTGATGAATTCACAGAGTATCCAAACCAGTTACAAACACAGGGATTAAAAGGACAACCAGTTAACCTTGATCTGCGTTTTGCCCCTGACTTATTTACTTGGCGTAAAGAAGGTATACCTATCAACTTGCATTACCGTAATGCACCAGCCGAAGATGCCCTACTTTCTCGCTTAAACATGCTCATTAATGGTAAGTTTGTTAATGGTTTTGAACTTAAGAGTCATGATGATAAAACAGTAGAAAACGAAAGCTTTGTCCCCCTTATTTCAAGTCAAGGTACAGCATACAACAAACAAGACTTTGATATAACAGGGCTGGATTTAAGTAAAAAGAATAAGCTTACCTACGACTTTAAATTTGGCGTAGTTAAAGTGGGTGAATGCAGTGCGGTACAAGCTGGTGGTGAGTATGGAGTAATAGACGGCAGCTCTACCATTGATGTAAGTGGGTTTGAACATTACATTGCATTGCCTGATTTAAATGTATTTGCAAACAGTGGATTCCCGTTTACGAAATTTGCTGATTTAGAGCAGACTACACTTATTATGCAAAAAGAAAGCTCAGCGCAAGCGATACAATTATTGTTAAATTTTACGGGGCGTTTAGGAGAAATTACTGGATATCCAACTCATAGACTTGATATTGAGTTTCCGGATCCCAGTCTTGTCCTTAATGATAAAGATTTGATTGTTATTGCAAAACCAGATGCATTTACGACGGGGTTACCTCAAGATGCTGCAATCAGTGTCTTGTTAGAAGCGAATCAACGAATCGTTGAACAAGCAATTTATAATGGTGCTTACAATAATAACGATGCTCAAAAAGTAAAAGTGAGTATTGAAAGCCAAGGTAAACTAGGAATTATTGCTGGTTTTCAATCACCATTTAATTCTGACCGTTCTGTAGTATCAATGACAGCAACAACTGATAATGCATTTACATTACTAAGTGACGCGCTGATAAAGAATGAGTCAACAGCCTTAATAAAAGGTAGCGCTGCAATAATTAATAATTCAGGTATAAAGACAATTAATACTGATGATCAATATTTTGTCGGCTCAGTACCTATTCATACACTAATATGGTTTCACTTTTCTGATCACCCATTTATATTAGCGCTACTGTCTATTTTTGTCTTATTACTTATCTCCTTTTTATTATGGCGATTACTAGGTGTGTTAACTCAAAAACGTTTATCTGAAGGGGATGAGTAATTATGAATATTTATTTTAAAGTGTGTTTAGTTCTCACTATATTTTTATTTTCAGCACCTAGTTTCTCACAAAACATGTGCACCCCGTGGCCACAATGGGAAACATTTAAAACAAACTTTATCAGCCCTGAGGGGCGAGTAATCGATATAGGTAGTAGCCAATCAATTACCACTTCAGAGGGTCAATCTTACGCCTTGTTTTTTGCACTCATTGCGAATGACCAAGCTACATTCGACAAAGTTTTAGACTGGACTCAAGTCCACCTTGCAGAAGGTGATTTAAGTACACGCTTACCAGCCTGGCAGTGGGGCATAAACAAGCAAGGTCAAGAAGCTATTCTGGATTCCAACCCTGCTTCAGACTCAGATTTATGGATAGCTTACGCATTATCGCAAGCAGCGCAGTTATGGGAAGATAGGCGTTACAGTGTACTTGCTACTGTTATGGCAAAGCGTATCATTCGCGAAGAAACGGCTTACCTTCCTAACTTAGGTTTATCATTATTACCAGGGCCAAATGGCTTTGAGTTTGATAATACACGTTGGAAGCTAAACCCAAGTTATGTGCCACTGTTTATTTTAAAGCAATTTAGTCAACTCTATCCAAACTCCCCGTGGCAGCAACTGCATGATGCATCGGCTAAAATGATTATAGAATCAAGCCCCAAAGGTCTTAGCCCTGACTGGGTCATGTACCAAGCCGATGAGGGCTTTTATCATGATAAAAAAACTACCGATATAGGCAGTTATAATGCAATTAGGGTTTATTTATGGGCAGCAATGATGGCCGATGATGCGCCTTTTAGAAATGAGTTAATTACACATTTTAAGCCCATGAGCAATCATGTTGCTAATAGAGTAAACACACCATTAAATGTTTTTTCAAAAACAGGAAAAGCACAGAAAAATGGACCATTAGGCTTTGATGCAGCTATGCTTCCTCTACTTGAAATCCATAATGAAATACAAGCAAAGACGGCATTAGAGCAACAATTAATGGTTGATACTACATTTACCAAAAACCGTTATTATGACAGCGTATTATATTTATTTAGTCTAAGCACAATTAATGGATTGTATGAAATCGACACGTTAGGCAAGCTAGAACCTAATTGGAGCAATAAATGCCACTAAAATGGCTAATTAGCGCGACTATCTTAAGTGCTTTCTGTTATATCTCAGATGTGGGCTCTCA
>NZ_JBQSVO010000080.1:0-18285 GCF_052376275.1 Pseudoalteromonas sp. AOP7-A1-14
GCTTAATTTTACTCGGCCACTTTTTATTAGCATCAAGTTACCTAACTGATGAGTTTGGTATTACTGGAATTATAATTAGTGCAACCTGTATTGCTGTGGGCGTTCTATTTTCGTTACCTACAAAAATATATTTAACTATCATGCTTATGAAGATGGAAGAAAAAACCAGCAGTACTTCAAAAAGTTAACTCAGCTTATTCGTCATATTCTACAAAGTTTCCTTGCTTATCTTTGATATAAGCAGCACCTACCTCATTTTCAAGCAGCTCGACAATACTATCATCTTGGCGTAAAACTGCGCCTAAAGAGACATAAGAAGCATTTTTGCTGTCGTCTAAGTACTCATCGCTCTCATAACCTGTGGTAATACGCCAACCACTATCATCTTCAGACTCAGCAGGTTCTCGATATAAAAAACCGACCTCTTGGCCGTCATATAAAATATTATGAGTAACGAAACATCGCTTTATATATTTATCTGTTAATGATGGCACTGGGTCTTCAATGCCGTAAATATCAACAATATGGCAGCGGCGAAATTCAACGCTGTCTTGGTGCTTTAAATCTTCGATAAAAGCGGGTTCATTATTTAAATAACCCATGAAGCTGTCATCTTTAATCTCGGCGATCTCCACCCACATTCTTTCAGCAGTCGGGTCATCAGGATTGTCTGAAGTAAATTCAAATATCAATTTAACTAAATCGCCCACTTCAAGCTGTGCCATAACTTGATCAGAAGGTTTATAAAAAGTGTACGGAAATTCGTCCGCGAGTTTTTGTGCATCTTCGAGTTGCCAACTTGGGGTAAGCAATTAAGCCTCCTGATTAAGTCATTAGATATCGTATTGGTTTAACAGCCATAAACTAGCTTATAAATATTGCCCAAAATAGGTGTTAACTGTGGTTTGGCAAAATGAATCTTCGCCTCGCCAAAATTCTGCAAATACCCAGTCGCTTCGACTATGACTTGGACGGTTAGTGCTTGCAGGTCTAAGAATTCCTATACATGCAAGAATTTCTATTAAAACGCGCCTTTGCTCTTGATTTGATTTAATCACTGGCGCGAGGCGCTTTGCAAGTATATTAGAGGTATCGCCTACCTCGGAACTAGCTATTATAGAAAGGATATTCTTTAAGCACTTTATATCATCGTTTGTCGGCTCTGAAATAGCAGCCGCAGCAAATGTTTTTAAATCAAAGTAGGTGTACAAAAGGTTACCTAAACGCACTCCCCCCCACTTTATGCGCTCAAAATTAAGCACGTTAAGATCAACGTTTTCATAATTATCACCTGCGGTAACAATTAGCCCGCAATCTCTACAAATTGCACAACTGTATGAATGTGAAACAGGTTGGTTATTAACATAAGAGGTGCCAGAGATCTCGGGTTTATAAGTGTGTTTAGGAACCTTTTTTGCAATGGCGTAGGAAGATAAACTAGAGCGCCAATCTAAACGATTAGATGTTAAGCTGCTCAAAAACCCCTTCACTACCTGCTCTTTAGATAGTTTGTTAACCAAAGCTATCACACCATCGATACACTCATCATGAGTAATCGTTAAGGGATCAAACATAAGTCCTTTTGATTTAGCGTATAAGAAGTCTTCTTCTGATAAAACGCGCTCTTTTGAGTCAATCCAGCCATTTTTCCAATAGGTTGTTAAGAGTATCTTCTTCGCTTTTTTGTCCACTTTATAATCCTAATGGCAACGCCTGCTATTATACATTGATGCTAACAGCTTTTGAGGCAATAAAAAACGCAGCTAAGCTGCGTTTATATCATTAACTAAATTTGGTTAATTTAAATACCATCACCATCAATATGCAAACCACATTCGCGGTTTAAACCAAAAAAGCGAGTTTCTTCTTCAGTCATTCCTGGCTCTAACTTACGAGTTGTATGTACATCCCCCATCGACACATAACCTTCCTCCCATAATGGATGATAAGGTAATTCATGCTTAGTAAGGTACTGATATACATCTCGATTAGTCCATTCAATAATAGGGTAGACCTTCACCGTACCACGGCTAATTTCAACTATCTGTTTATCTGCACGGGACGATGCTTGGTCACGACGCAAGCCGCTAAACCAAGTACCGGCTTCAATCTCTTCTAAAGCGCGGGTCATGGGCTCTACTTTATTAAGCTGGTTATATTGCTTAATTCCCCCTTCACCTTGCTCCCATAGCTTACCAAATTTAGCTTCTTGCCATGCAGGACTTAGCTCGGCTTTATACACTTTTAAATTAAGCGATAATCGCTCGGTCATTTGCTCAATAAAGCGATAAGTTTCTGGAAACAAATAACCTGTATCTGTTAATACTACTGGAATATCGGGGCGCTGCGTTGTCATTAAATGCAGCATTACAGCCGCTTGTATGCCAAAGCTAGATGATAAAAAAGCCGTATTTGGCAAATTATCCAGTGCCCAAGTTACACGCTGCTCGGCGCTCATATTAGCTAGTAAACCATTAGCATCAGCCAACATCGCCGTTTGGCTCTGTTTATCGAGCTGTAAAATGTTTTTAAATTCACTCATGGTAAATTCCAAACCTTAGCCAGTTTGTTTACTGGCTTTAAATTATGCGTGGAAGTCGGTTACAGAAACTTTAACTTCGGCCACAATACCTTTACGGATCACAAAATCTCCAAAGCATTCGCCGTCATTACGTTCGTTCGCCCATTGACCAATTAACTTGTCAAAGGCATCTAAATAAACTTCTTCACCGACGTTTTCTAAATACAGCTTAGGTACGCGGGTTCCTTCAAGGTTACCACCTAGGTATACATTGTATTTACCCGGCCCTTTACCTACTAAACCTGCTTCTGCAAGCATTGCGCGGCCACAACCATTCGGACAACCCACAACGCGCATAATGATGCTGTCATCTGGTATGCCATGCTTTGCAAGTAATGCTTCGGTCTTTTCAATTAAGCTTGGTAAATAACGCTCAGCTTCAGCCATTGCTAATGGACAGGTCGGTAATGAAACACACGCCATTGAGTTTTTACGTTGGGCTGAATCGTTATCATCAATTAAGCCATGGCTGCGGGCAATCTCTTCAATAGCCGCTTTTTGATCAGCAGGTACACCGGCAATAATCAAGTTTTGATTAGCCGTCATGCGCATATCACCTTGGTGAATTTCAGCAATTTTACGACAACCGGTTTTAAGTGGTTTATCTGACGTATCCCAAATACGACCACTTTGAATAAATAGTGTTAAGTGATGCTTTGCATCAATCCCTTCAACCCAACCGATACGGTCACCACGATGCGTAAACTCGTACGGGCGACTTGGCGCAAAAGTAACACCGGCCCGCTTTTCAACTTCGGCTTTAAATACATCAGCACCTACACGGTCTAAAGTATATTTAGTTTTTGCGTTTTTACGGTTTGAACGATTACCCCAATCGCGTTGTACAGATACAACATGCTCAGCAATTTTTAGCGTGTCTTCTAAGGTAATAAAACCAAAGTCATCGGCTTTACGTGGATACGTTGCAGTATCACCGTGGGTCATGGCAAGACCGCCACCTACTAATACATTAAAACCAACTAACTTGCCGTTATCGGCAATAGCAACAAAGTTTAAATCGTTAGCGTGTACGTCCACTTCGTTGTTCGGTGGAATGGTTACCGTAGTTTTAAACTTACGTGGTAAATAGTTAGAGCCTAAAATAGGTTCTTCAGTTGTCTCTGCTTTTTCGCCATTTAGCCAAATTTCAGCGTACGCTTTAGTTTTTGGTAATAAATGCTCTGATATTTTCGCAGCCCACTCGTAAGCTTCTTGATGAAGCTCTGACTCAACTGGATTAGTCGTACAAAGCACGTTACGGTTCACATCACCTGCAGTCGCGATTGAGTCAATTCCCACGCTATCTAGCATTTGGTGCATACCTTTAATGTTTGGCTTTAATACACCATGAAACTGAAAAGTTTGCCGCGTTGTTAAACGAATACTGCCGTAGCTAGTTTTATCATCTGCAAATTTATCAATAGCAAGCCACTGTTCTGGCTTGATAATACCACCGGGCATACGTGCACGAAGCATTACATTATGTAACGGCTCAAGCTTTTGCTTAGCGCGTTCAGCGCGGATATCGCGGTCATCTTGTTGGTACATACCGTGGAAACGAATTAACTGAAAATTATCTGCAGTAAAACCACCGGTGATACCATCTTTTAAATCGTGTTCAATAGTGCCACGTAAAAAGTTACTTTCTCTTTTCAAACGTTCGTTATCAGAAAGCTTTACGTTTTTATCTTGTTCGCTCATGTTAAATCCTAAAATTGTTACAGTGACGGCTGTTAGCTTTGCTTTTTATAAAGTAAGCAATGTGTACTTAGTACACGTCTTTCTGATAGCGGTTAGCGCTACGTAAATCTTTTAAATATTGATCAGCGTCTTCAAAGCTTTTGCCTGTATTTTCGCTTACGATATCAACCAACGCATTGTGCACATCTTTAGCCATACGGTTTGCATCACCACAAATATATAAATGGGCGCCAGCTTCTAACCACTCAAATACGTCTTTACTGTTTTCACGAAGCCTGTCTTGTACGTATACTTTTTCTGCTTGGTCGCGGCTAAACGCCACATCTACTTTGCTTAGTAAACCCGATTTTAGGTAACCCTGGATTTCAACTTGGTATAAGAAGTCTTGAGTAAAATGTGGATTACCAAAAAACAACCAGTTTTTACCTGATGCTTCTCGAGTATCACGTTCTTGTAAAAAGGCACGGAACGGCGCAATCCCCGTACCTGGACCAATCATGATTACTGGAGTTTCATCATTTACTGGCAAGCGGAAGTTATCATTGTGCTCGCAAAATATTTTTACTTTGCAGTCTTCTTCGGCGCGGCGCGCTAAGTAACCTGAACAACCACCTAAGTGTTCGCTGCCATAGGCGTCAAATTCCACTAACGCAATTGTTAAATGCACCTCGTCTTCAACCTCAGCCTGGCTTGACGCAATTGAATATAAACGAGCTTGCATCTTACGTAAGCAATCAACCAGTATTTGAGCCTCTAACTTAGCTGGATTTTGGCGAATAACATCAAATATTTGGCGTGGTTCAATATATGCACGCATCGCTGCTTTATCTTCAACCAGTTTTAATAACTCAGGCGTCCCCGTGATCGTTGCATACTTTTCAACAAAGCCCGGGTAAGACTGTGTCAGTTCTAACTTTTCAATAAGTGCATCACGTACTGATAGCTCCTCATCACCTAGCTTAACTTTGCTCTTGGCATCAATTTGGGTAAGCTCAAGTACTTCATCTACTAATGCTTCATCATTTAAGAAGTAGATACCGAGTGAGTCACCTGGCGTATAAGTGATGTCTGAACCTTCAAGTGAGATTTCAACATGACGTATATCTTTGCTTGAATCTCGGCCAGTAATTTTTTGAACAGTTAAAAGCTCTGCTTCAAATGGATTCTGTTTTGTATATTGGCTTGCTGCAGTCGTTGGTGCGCCAAATGGCATTGATACAACTTGGTTACCTGATGATGAACCTTGTTGCGCTTTTAAATCAGGCTCAAACGCATCCAAAGCACCGCTTACCCATTTAGCGGCTTCATCATCATAATCAACATCTAAATCAGCACGTTGATAAATAGTCTCGGCACCTAATTTATTTAAGCGCTCTTCAAAGTCCTTACCCGTTTGGCAGAAAAACTCATAGCTAGAGTCTCCTAAACCAAGCACAGCTACTTTAACGCCATCAAGCTTAGGGGCTTTTTTAGTAGTTAAAAACTCATATAATGTTTCAGCATCTTCTGGCGGCTCACCTTCACCGTAAGTTGCAACTACAACAGTTAAAAACTTTTCTTTTTTCAGGGCAGTCGGTTTGTAGTCAGACATACTAACCAGTTTTGCGGCTAAACCGCGTGACTCAGCTTGTTCTTTAAGCTTAGTTGCCACACCTTTTGCATTACCAGTTTGTGAACCATATAAGATGGTCAATGCCGCTGCTTCACCTTCAACAGGTGCTACACTTGCCGCGCCACCTAGTGTGCTATTAGCGTTTGCAGCAAGATAGCCACTGACCCACGCTTGCTGAATTGGATTAAGCTCAGCCACTAGACCTTGCAACTTTTGTACTTGCTCTTGCGAAAGCGGGCTTGCCGCAGCGTTTAGTTGACCTAACAACATGAATTTCTTCCCCGTAACCCTGAAAGTTAACCGCAAAATGACCTTCACACAGAATCAATCACCTTGCCTAAAATTTGTTACAACTTTAAGTCTATTGCTAGGCTGTAAAGTTTTCTCTGAGCGTGCAGAATAACGAGGAACTGACTAATAAAAAAAGAATAGAATCTGCTTTGTTATTCCATTTAGTTATTAACTTATGAATTAACAAGTAAAAACAGATTAAAGGCTGATGCACCAAGCTAAATACTCTAAGCCAGTTTGCTTCCTGTATTCAACTTTCACCTAAAAAGCTCCAAGAAACACTTCACCTGAGGAAAGTATTAATTGTGCACATCACGACCTAATCAACATTATTGCAACAAAAAATCGATAGACTATAGTGAACTTAGTTATTATTGGCCAACTACACATAAGGAAAAATCATGTCGCACGGAAAATATAAAAAACATATTTTTAATGGTGCGTTGCTATGCGCTGCATTACCTAGCTTTGCCGCTATAACTAATGGTGGTTTTGAACACTGGTCTGGTAACTCGCCCAGCAATTGGAACACTATCGATTCTGGCATAACGCTTTTACAAAGTAGTAATATCGTCAATTCAGGTTCACTTGCTGCCAAAGTAGCGGTTACAACTGCAACCCAAAGCAACACAGATCTACAACAAAATGTGAAGGTTGAAGCTGGGCAAAGTTACTTATTTTCGACTTGGGTTTATCATACTGAAGGCGGTATAAAAGCACGCCTAATTGCAGATGGCTATCAAGGCTACTCAAACCCTGCACTATTAAATCAATGGCAGCAACTTAGTTACCAATATACGGCATCAAGTAGTGCCACTATTAATGTTGGCCTACGCTTTTATGATGTCAGTGGCTTTGATGGCAACGAAAGTGTTTATGTAGATACCTTTACACCTACCTCAGAAGCTACTAGCCCACCTCCTACTGTCTGCACTGATAATGGCGTTGATTTCACACTTACAACAGATAATTACGGTGAAGAAACAAGCTGGAAAATTATTAATAACCAAGGAGTAAACGTTGCTTCAGGTAATGGCTACAGTGCCAACGAAACTTACTCTGAGCAAGCCTGCTTAGTTGATGGCGATTATACATTTAGTATTTTTGACAGTTACGGTGATGGTATTTGCTGCTCAGTTGGTAATGGCCGCTACGCACTGACACATCAGCAAACTACTCTTGCCAGCGGCGCAAGCTTTCAAAATACAGAGTCCACCTCATTTACTTTGGGCGATAGTGTCCCTACGCCAACAGATCCAACCGGTTACTATGTGACAGTTCAAGGTTTAACAGGCTATGCGCTAAAAACCGAACTTTATAACATTATAAAAGATCATAGCTCGCAAGGTTATTCTGCTATTTGGAACTTTTACGATTCGTCAGCACGCGATAAATACTTTGAAAATGATAACAGCATTTTAGATATGTATAGCGAAAAGCCAAACGGCAGCGATAGCTACACATATACGCCAGTGAGCGATCAGTGTGGTAATTATAGTGGAGAAGGTAGTTGCTATAACCGCGAACATTCGTTCCCGAAAAGCTGGTTTGGTGGCACGGTTGAGCCAATGAATTCTGATGTACATCATATTTTTGCAACCGATGGTTATGTAAACTCAAAACGTAGCAATTACCCGTTTGGTGATGTAAGCAGTGCAACCTATACCTCAAGTAATGGCAGCAAATTAGGCTCAGCCGCAAACTCATTGAATTACTCAGGTACGGTGTTTGAGCCCATAGATGAGTTTAAAGGCGACTTTGCCCGCGCCTACTTTTATATGGCAACCCGCTACGAGAACGTCATTAGCTCTTGGCAAAACAATACCTCAGCCAGTAATGCCGTACTGAATGGCTCTAGCAATCAAGTATTTGAGAATTGGGCAACGACGATGTTGCTGCAATGGCATAACAATGATCCTGTCAGTCAGCTTGAAATTGACAGAAACCAAGCAGCTTATGAGCATCAAGGCAATCGTAATCCATATGTCGATCACCCTGAGTTTGTAGAAATGATTTGGTAATAACCCAATAATTATTTTATTTAAAGTATAACCCTCTGTTTGAGGGGGTTATACTGATAAAAACAAGCTTTACTCGTATTTGGTGTTTATTATGTAATATTTTCCATACTTCAACTGAGTTACTATAAAATGATAAGCTAAATAATCATAAGGAACTTGTTACGCACTGAAAAGGTAACAATAACTGATTACTAACTTGATAAACTCCATTAATAGTTTCTTCGATTGGACTCACAATATCTGTGTAAAGTGCGGTAATAGCTTGGCAAATGCGCCTGCATGGTAAAAAGCGCCCGCTGATACAATATAAAAGAGTAATAAGAATGACATCAGCGCAAACCATCTCATTTTGAATAACCTCAAACAAGAAACTCGCTTTGCACAAATCAAATCACAAACTTTAAAAAAATGAAAATTACTGCGCAAGGTAATCGACTAAGGATGAAAAACGAATTTAGCTTTTGCTTAGGTTAATTTATAGATCCAAAGTATAGATATAGTTGAGGGTGTCACTTTTATCAGAATATTTGAAGAGCTTTTAGTGATGTGAATTTTTATACCTGCGTATTTTTAGTGCTCTCTTCTGCTTTCCCTCAATAGACTCAACCCAAGCAACAATGCTCAAATTGACTCCATCCAAGCATCTTACTGCTTATAGCTTAAAAACAAAAAGCCCCAGCACAAATGCCGGGGCTTTTTAAAAAGTAAACTTAATTAAAAATTAAGCTTTCTTTGGACGCTCAACAACGTCTACTAATGCCCAAGACTTAGTCTTAGAAATAGGAGCACACTCGCGGATAGTAACTACGTCACCAGCCTGAGCTGTATTGTCTTCGTCATGTACGTGTAATTTAGTCGTACGTTTGATGAACTTCCCATAAATTGGGTGCTTCACGTAACGTGCGATTGCAACAGTGAATGATTTTTCCATTTTGTCGCTGATTACACGGCCTTGAATAGTACGAATTTTATCGCTCATTATTGACCTGCCTTCTGGTTAATAATTGTTTTTACACGCGCGATATCGCGACGTACTGTTCTTAGCGTGTGAGTTTGAGCTAACTGACCAGTACTAGCTTGCATGCGCATATTAAATTGCTCACGAAGTAGTCCTAGAAGTTCAGCATTAAGCTCTTCTACGCTTTTGTCTTTTAGTTCGTTTGCTTTCATCACATTACCGTCCGAGTTACGAAAGTTGTTTTGAATGGCAGCTTACGAGCAGCAAGGTTAAATGCTTCACGAGCAAGCTCTTCAGAAACACCTTCCATTTCGTAAAGTACTTTACCAGGCTGAATTTCAGCAACCCAATATTCAACAGAACCTTTACCTTTACCCATACGAACTTCAAGCGGCTTATTCGTGATTGGCTTATCTGGGAATACACGAATCCAGATTTTACCTTGACGCTTGACGTGACGTGTCATAGCACGACGAGCTGCTTCGATTTGACGAGCAGTCATGCGGCCACGACCAGTAGCTTTCAAACCGAAAGTACCGAAGCTTACTTTGTTACCGTTTTGCGCAAGACCACGGTTGCGGCCTTTGTGCGTTTTACGGAATTTTGTACGTTTTGGCTGTAACATTACTCGCTACCTCTACTTAGCACTTTTTTTGGCTTTCTTTGGTGCGCGTTTAGCTGGCTTCTCTTGCTCTTGTACCAGTGGTAAACCACCAATAACTTCGCCTTTGAAGATCCAAACTTTAACACCAATGATACCATAAGTGGTTAAGGCCTCAGAAGTTGCGTAGTCGATATCAGCACGAAGAGTATGTAGAGGTACACGACCTTCACGATACCATTCTGTACGTGCGATTTCTGCGCCGCCAAGACGACCGCTAACTTCAACTTTAATCCCTTTAGAACCGATGCGCATTGCATTTTGTACCGAACGCTTCATAGCGCGACGGAACATAACACGACGCTCTAGTTGAGAGGCAATGCCGTCTGCAACTAATTGTGCATCTAATTCTGGTTTACGTACTTCAGAAATATTAATCTGAGCAGGTACACCTGCGATCTTAGTTACCGCTTGACGTAGCTTTTCAACGTCTTCGCCTTTTTTACCGATAACAACACCCGGACGAGCCGTGTGAATTGTTACGCGGATTGATTTTGCTGGACGCTCAATAACGATTTTAGACACAGAAGCCGTTTTCAATTCCTTTGTAAGGAATGTACGTACTTTGTGATCGCCAAAAAGCTGTGCAGAGAAATCTTTTGAACTCGCGTACCAGGTAGAAACCCAAGGTTTAGATATACCTAGGCGAATACCAGTAGGATGAACTTTTTGTCCCATTACTTATACTCCTAGCTATCTGAAACCATAACAGTGATGTGGCTTGTACGCTTAAGGATGCGGTCTGCGCGTCCTTTAGCACGTGGCATAATACGTTTCATTGTTGGACCATCGTCCACAAAGATTGTAGTTATACGAAGCTCATCAATGTCAGCACCTTCGTTATGCTCTGCGTTAGCAATAGCAGACTCAAGTACCTTCTTAACTAATACAGCCGCTTTCTTTGGGCTGTACGCCAGGATTTCTAGTGCGCTATCAACCGGTAGTCCGCGGATTTGGTCTGCAACTAGACGTGCTTTTTGCGCCGAACCAGAGGCGAATTTATGTTTAGCTAATGCTTGCATTTATCATTCCCCTCTTAGCGTTTCTTCGCTTTCTTATCCGCAGCATGGCCGCGGTAAGTGCGAGTTGGTGCAAATTCACCCAGTTTGTGACCGATCATTTCGTCAGAAACGAAAACGGGTACGTGCTGGCGACCATTATGGACAGCAATGGTCAATCCGATCATGTTAGGTATGATCATTGAACGACGGCTCCAAGTCTTAATTGGCTTTTTCTCACCGCTTTCCAAAGCTTTCTCTACCTTCTTCAGCAAGTGTAGGTCTATAAAAGGACCCTTCTTGAGAGAGCGTGGCATGGCTATTCCTCAATATTACTTAGTACGACGACGTACTATAAATTTATCCGTACGCTTGTTCTTACGCGTCTTAGCACCTTTAGTCGGCTTACCCCATGGAGACACAGGATGACGACCACCAGATGAACGACCTTCACCACCACCGTGTGGGTGATCTACCGGGTTCATGGCAACACCACGAACTGTCGGACGAATACCACGCCAGCGATTTGCACCTGCTTTACCAAGTGAACGAAGCATATGCTCAGCATTGCCTACTTCACCTAGCGTTGCACGACAGTCAGACTGTACTTTACGAACTTCGCCTGAACGAAGACGTATAGTCACATATTGACCATCACGCGCAAGGATTTGAACGTATGCACCAGCAGAACGTGCAATTTGAGCACCTTTACCTGGTTTCAATTCTACGTTGTGAACAGTCGAACCTACAGGCATATTGCGCATAGGTAATGTATTTCCAGGTTTGATTGATGCGTCAACACCAGACTGGATTGCATCACCAGCTTTTAAGCCTTTTGGTGCGATAATGTAACGACGCTCACCGTCTGCATATAATACAAGAGCGATGTTTGCGCTGCGGTTTGGATCATATTCCAAACGCTCAACAGTGGCTGGTATGCCATCTTTAGTACGTTTAAAATCGATTAAACGGTAATGATGTTTATGACCACCACCGATATGACGAACCGTGATACGACCATTGTTATTACGACCACCAGATTTAGAGTTTTTCTCTAAAAGTGGAGCGTATGGCTTACCCTTATGTAAATCTGGGTTAACCACTTTAACTAGGTGACGACGGCCCGCAGAAGTAGGCTTACACTTTTGAAGTGCCATAATTCTATCCCCTTATTACTCGGCGCCGCCGACAAAGTCTAGCTCGCTACCTTCTTTAAGAGTAACGTAAGCTTTTTTCCAGTCGTTACGACGACCGAAACGTGCGCCAGTACGTTTTGTTTTACCCTTAACGTTAAGTGTGCGAACACCCATTACTTCTACTTCAAAAAGCTTCTCAACTGCTAATTTAATTTCAGCTTTAGTTGCGTCATTTACTACTTTGAAAACAATAGTATTGTTTTCTTCAGCAGCAACTGTGCTTTTTTCAGAGATATGTGGAGCAAGGATCACTTTTAAAAGACGTTCTTCACGGATCATGCTAGCGCCTCCTCAAGTTGCTTAACAGCAGCAGCTGTAATAAGTACCTTGTCGAAAGCAATTAAGCTTACAGGATCGATACCAGCTACATCACGCGTGTCAACCTTATAAAGGTTACGTGCCGATAAGAATAGATTCTCATCTACTTCTTCAGTCACGATAAGAACATCTTTAAGCTCAAGTTCTTTAAGCTTAGAAACTAGTTCTTTAGTTTTTGGTGCTTCAAGACCAAAACTTTCAACAACGATTAAACGCTCTTGACGAACTAATTCAGATAAGATGCTTTTGATCGCACCGCGGTACATTTTACGGTTTACTTTTTGGCCGTGGTCTTGTGGTTTAGCTGCGAAGCTAACGCCACCTGAACGCCAAATTGGACTACGAATTGTACCAGCACGTGCACGGCCAGTACCTTTTTGAGCCCATGGTTTTTTACCACCACCGCTTACTTCAGAACGTGTCTTCTGAGCACGAGTACCTTGACGAGCACCTGCTGCGTATGCAACAACTACTTGATGTACTAATGCTTCGTTAAACTCACGTCCAAAAGTAGCTTCAGAAACTTCAAGAGCGCCAGAAGCGTCTTTAATTGCTAATTCCATCACTAAATCTCCAGGACTTATGCTTTAACAGCAGGTTTAACGATAACGTCACCGCCGATAGATCCAGGTACTGCACCCTTAACTAAAAGCAAGTTACGCTCAGCGTCAACGCGTACTAGTTCTAAGTTTTGAGTCGTTACACGCTCATTACCCATTTGACCAGCCATTTTCTTACCTTTAAACACCTTACCAGGTGATTGGTTTTGGCCGATTGAACCAGGAGCACGGTGAGATAGAGAGTTACCATGTGTCGCGTCTTGCATGCTGAAATTCCAGCGCTTAACACCACCTTGGAAACCTTTACCTTTAGAAGTACCGGTTACGTCAACTTTGTTGATTTCGTTGAATAATTCAACAGTAAGCTCAGCGCCTACTTCAAAATCGCCTTCACCACCATTTAGGCGGAATTCCCACAGACCGCGACCCGCTTCAACACCAGCTTTAGCGAAGTGACCCGCTGTTGCTTTGTTTACACGGCTTGCTTTTTTAGTGCCTGCGGTTACTTGAAGCGCGTTATAACCGTCTGTTGCGTCAGATTTGATCTGAGCAATGCGGTTAGGAGTCGCTTCAATAACTGTCACAGGGATAGATACACCATCTTCAGTGAAGATGCGTGTCATACCCACTTTACGACCGACTAGACCTAATGCCATTTTCCTAAAACCTCTCTAATCTTCCGATTAACCCAGGCTGATTTGAACATCAACACCAGCAGCAAGATCTAAACGCATTAGAGCGTCTACAGTCTTGTCAGTTGGTTCTACGATGTCGATCAGACGTTTATGGGTGCGGATCTCATACTGATCACGCGCGTCTTTATTAACGTGCGGTGATGTAAGTACAGTAAAACGTTCAAAGCGTGTAGGTAGTGGAATTGGACCACGTACTTGTGCGCCAGTGCGTTTCGCAGTTTCCACGATTTCCGCCGTTGATTGGTCAATCAAACGGTGGTCAAAAGCTTTTAGGCGAATACGAATGCGTTGATTTGACATTCTTAAACCTCAATATAAAGAGCATTTAAAAGAGCATAAAAAAACGACCGAAACTATCTTAAAATATAAGATGCCGGTTGTTGATTTATATCTACGTTGAGTTCCAAATCGGAACTCCTGTTTATTAGCTTGAAATCCAAGCTTAATTTTCCTTCCAAGTTCCCCGAGGGAATTTTGAAAGCCTGCGTATTATAGTGGCATTGGTGATAAATGCAACAACTATTTCAAACATCTTTAAATCATCCGGCATAACACCGTAGGCGCTGAACCTATCTTCGCAAGTTTTTTACTTATAAATGAGATAAATGAGATTTTACTTATAAATGAGATAAATGAGATATAAAACCGCGCCCGCGCTATACTAGAACGCCTAAAGACAATGATAATAGTCAGTCCAGTTTTTAATTGGTATTATTGCCCCTTATATTACCCCTTTTCTCTATCCTTGGTGAGTTGATGCGTATTTTTAGTGCTTGTTTAAATTTTGTCTCTGCGATAATGAATCGCCTACTGGTTAAAAGTAAAGTACTACCAGAAAACCCCATAGAGCAATATGGCCTTAATCCTGCCAACCCGACTTTTTATATAGTTAAGCTTAATGCTCGCTCTGACTTAGCGGCGCTTGCGCGTGTATGTAAAAAACACGGTTTACCCAATCCAACATTACAGCAAGAGTTAGCAGACAAAGAATTAGACCGCTTCATTGGTCTACAAAATCCGCCGCCATTATTTGGTGATACAGCCAAGCCAACAGACGCACTAAGCCAATGTAAACAAATTATTGAACAGCTACTAGAAAGTGGCGAACAAAATGTACAAGTTATTCCGGTTACTATTTTGTGGGGGCGCAACCCTGGTAAAGAAAAACCAGGTTTAGGTACGCTAGTCTCGCACTCGCTAACCCCGAGTTGGTTCCGTAAATTTTTTGTTTTACTGTTTTCAGGGCGTGATAATTTCATTCGCTTTAGTCAACCTCTTGATTTATCACTTTTAGTTAACGAAAAAGCCGATGTAAACGAGTTACCTCATAAACTACTGCGCGTTGCTCGGGTGCATTTTCGTCGTCAAAAACTCGCTGCAACGGGTCCTAAAATGCCCTCTCGTGAGCAGTTATTTAACTCATTACTTGCTTCTCCAACAATAAAAAAAGCCATTAATGATGAAGCAAAAAGTAAAAAAATAAGCCAACAGCAAGCACGTCAAAATGCCTTGAAATTGCTTGATGAAATAGCCGCCAATTACAGTGACGCCACTATTCGCGTAGCAGAGCGAGTGTTAACTTGGCTTTGGAACAAGCTATATAATGGTATTGATATAAAGCACACCGAGCAATTACATGATCTCACTAATAAAGGTCACGAGATAATCTATATGCCGTGTCATCGCAGTCACATGGATTACTTACTGCTTACTTACTCTATTTATCATTTAGGTTTGGTGCCTCCACATATTGCCGCGGGTATTAACTTAAACTTTTTCCCTGCCGGTGGTATTTTTAGGCGTTCGGGGGCATTTTTTATTCGCCGTTCATTTGCTGGTAACAAACTTTATTCAGCCGTATTTAAAGAGTATTTAAGCCAGTTATTTATTAAAGGTTATTCGGTGAAGTTTTACACCGAAGGTGGCCGTAGCCGTACTGGCCGATTGCTACCACCTAAAACAGGCATGTTAGCTATGACAGTACAAGCCATGTTGCGCGGCATTGATCGGCCGATTTCTATTGTGCCAGTGTACATTGGCTACGAGCACGTAATGGAAATTAATACTTACCTTAAAGAGCTTGATGGAAAGGATAAAAAAGGCGAATCTATTTTTGGCATTTTTAAGGCAATTAAAAATCTAAAAAACTATGGTCGAGGCAATTTAAATTTTGGTGAGCCAATTTCAGTTAACCAATACTTAAATGAGTGCCAGCCAGATTGGCGTGAATCAGTTCACCCTACTGATGTCCAAAAGCCGCAATGGCTTGGCCCACAAGTAACCTCCTTAGCCGATATGGTAATGGTTAATATAAATAGTGCTGCGGCATTAAATGCGGTTAACTTGCTAGCAATGATTTTACTAGTCAATGACAAACAAGCCCTAAGTAAACCAAAGCTGCTCGCTCAGCTTGATTTTTATTTACACTTACAACGCAGCGCGAGTTACAGCGACAAAGTAACGGTTCCAGATGAAAGCGCCGAAGAGTTATTAGCTCATGCTTTAAAACTAAATAAGTTTGATGTGATAAGCGATGAATTTGGTGAAATTATTACCATAAATGATAAAGAAAAAACCTTATTCAACTACTACCGCAATAACGTACTGCATTTATTTTCTGTACCTAGCTTGCTTGCCTTACATTTATTTAAACAGCACCGGAGTAGTGTTGCTGATTGCAAAGCGCTAATTGCATGTTTTTATCCGTTATTTACAAAAGAGTGGTTTTTACATGAACTCGATGAAAATTATATCACTCGCATACTGGCAAGTTTTGTCGACCAAGAGTTAATTGAAATAAACGACAACGAAATTAAAATTACCAACAGCAACGACTGCTTAGCAAAGCTAGAAATGCTTGGCCGTGCACTTAGCTTAACCTTACAGCGCTATGCTATTGTGATTGGCTTTATTCAAACAAGTAAAGGCATTGAACGTAAAGAGCTTGAACGAGAAAGCCAAGTATTAGCAGAGCGCTTAGGTACTTTACACGGTATAAAAAGCCCTGAATTTTTTGACAAAAAAGTACTGGTTGGTTTTATTAGCAACTTACGAGAGCAAGGTCTTATTAGTGAGACTAATGATGGCTTAGAAGGTAGTAGCGACCTTTGTGCGCTTTACACACACCTTAAAGAATTACTGCCAGCGCGAGTCTGGCAGTCAATTAGCGATATTGTGCTAAGCCAAGCTCAACACACGCCATGCGACTAACTTGCTAACGCTGACGCATAACACCTTCTTGGATCGTTGAGGCAACCAGGTTGCCTTGGCGGTCAAAGAATTGACCACGCACTAAACCACGCCCCGAGCTCGCACTTGGACTATCAATGGTATATAAAATCCAATCATCCATTCTAAATGGGCGATGAAACCACATCGCGTGGTCAATTGTCGCGACTTGCATATTCGGCTGCATGAACGATACACCATGCGGCTGTAATGCCGTAGGTAAAAACTCAAAATCAGAGGCATACGCTAGTAAATAGTTATGAATACGCTGATCATCAGGCATATCGCCATTGGCTCTAAACCAAATATGCTTAACAGGTTCCATAACCTCTGGTTTAAAAGGGTTATGAAAAGTTACCGGACGCATCTCAATGGGCATTTCTCGAATAAACTTATTACGAATAACTTCTGGAATGTGGTCGGCATTTTCTTGATAAAAATCAAGCGAGGAACGTAGTTCTTCAGGCGCTGGCACATTAGGCATCGCAGCTTGGTGCGATAAACCTTCTTCGGCGGCTTGAAATGACGCTGTCATATAAAAAATCGGCTTACCGTATTGAATCGCACTTACACGGCGCGTGCTAAAGCTTTTACCATCTCGAATTGCTTCCACATCATACACTATCGGTTTAGCGGCATCCCCGGGACGTAAAAAGTAAGAATGCAGCGAGTGAACTATACGTCCTTCAGGTAAAGTTTCTTTGGCTGCAGAAAGCGCTTGCCCCATAACTTGACCGCCAAACACCGCTCGAAAGCCTAAATCCTGACTTTGCCCACGATACAAACCTTGCTCGATTTCTTCTAACGATAATAACGACAATAAATTATCTAACACTTGGCTCATTTTAATACTCTTCAATCCCAGATACGCTAATAATACTATACACTAGAGGGAAGTAAATATTTGTTAGGAATGCTGTTATGGCGTATTGGCTATTTAAAACTGAGCCCGATGATTTTTCAATCAACGATTTAAAAAATTCACCTAAACAAACCACAATGTGGGAAGGCGTGCGTAACTATCAAGCCCGCAACTTTATACGCGATAACATAAAACAAGGCGACTTGGTGATGCTTTATCATTCGAGCTGTAAACACATGGGTGTGGTTGGTATCGCAACCGTTACACGTGATGCCTACCCCGATCCGAGTCAATTTGATTTAAGCCACGACTATTACGATGCTAAGGCCACCAAGGTAAAACCACGCTGGTTTGTGGTAGATGTTACTTATAAAAAGCACCTAACTAAACTAGTGAGCCTAAAAGCGATTAAAGCAAACGACACAGTGAACGACATAGCACTTAAAAAATCCGGCCGGTTATCAATAATGCCAGTAACCGAATCAGACTGGCGTGAAATTCTAAAAATGGCAGAAAATTAAAAACCCAAAACGCAATGTGAAATGTCGACTAAAGCACACCTATAGCCGTCGAACTTGTTTCACGCTTATTACCCCATACACG
>NZ_JBQSVO010000081.1:0-18112 GCF_052376275.1 Pseudoalteromonas sp. AOP7-A1-14
GCAATTACTGAACAGCTCGGTGGTTTTGAATCTTTTAAAGATGCTTTTACGGCCGCCGCCTTAAGCCGCTTTGGTAGTGGGTGGGCATGGCTGAGTGTGACTAAAGATAATAAGTTAGTGGTTGAAAGCAGTTTAAATCAAGATAGTCCATTAATGCACGGGAATACCCCTATTCTTGGGTTGGATGTGTGGGAGCATGCTTATTATTTAAAGTACCAAAATCGTCGCCCAGAATATATAGCGGCTTTTTATAATGTTATAAACTGGGATGAAGTTGAGCGTCGATATTTACAGGTACTCACTGAATAATTGTTGAGTGCCGAATATGGCTAGTAAAATAACTTTTTTCACGTAATCTTATGCATAGTTATTCTAATTATGAGTAAGTTATGGATATTAGTCTTTGGCAACACGCCCGCCAAAGCAGGGATTATCGCTTTGATGGGCTGTTCTTTGTTGGAGTAAAAAGTACCGGTATTTATTGCCGGCCCATTTGCCCTGCGGTCACAGCCAAAGAGCACAATGTAACCTATTATCAATATGCACATAGTGCAGCCCAAGCAGGGTTTAGGCCTTGTATTCGTTGTCGTCCAGATAGTGCGCCGGGAAGTAGCGCCTGGCAAGGTGTTAAAACGACCGCTCTTCGTGCAAAGCAACTTATAGACAGCAATTTAACCGAGCCGCAAAGTGCTTCGCAGTTAGCGCAGCGCCTTGGTATTAGTAGTCGTTATTTACGCCGCTTGTTTAGTCAGCATTTTGGAATTTCAGTTACCCAGTATCGGCTATTTTCGCAGTGCCATTTTGCTAAAAAACTATTACAAGAAACAACGTTACCGATATCGCAAATTGCTTTTTCATCAGGTTTCAAAAGTATCCGCCGCTTTAACGATGCCTTTTTACAGCAACTTCATATTTGCCCAACTAAAATGCGTTTGATGCATAAAAGTGACACTTCAACATTAACGCTTAAACTGCCTTTTAGGCCGCCATATAACTGGCATGCACTACATCAGTTTTTAGCGCGTAGGCTTATTTCTCCTATGGAATGGTTAACGGAAAGTAGCTACGGTCGCAGCTTTAATAATGATTACTGCAAAGGGCAGTTTACCGCGACATTTATTGAAGATAAGCATCACTTTTTAGTTTCCATTAATATTGATGACCCACTTTTTTTACAGCCTATTTTAGTACAAATACGACGAGTACTTGATTTAGATGCAGATACCAACTTAATAGAGCAACACTTAGAACAGTCTACGCAAAAAGCTATTATATTAACTAAAGGTTTGCGCCTACCGGGGATTTGGTCAAGTTTTGAAGCGGGGGTTCGTGCTGTTCTTGGTCAGCAAGTCAGCGTCACTGCGGCACATAACCTAGTGGGGCAATTAGTTAACGAATTAGGAGAATGCGATAAAGGACGGGTCTATTTTCCCACTCCACAAATTATTGCTAAGAACGAGCTTACCTTTTTTAAAATGCCCCAAGCGCGTAAAAATGCACTACGAAACCTGTCCCAATATGTTATGGACAACCCAGGTTGCGAGCAGCTTGATAACTGGCTTGAACTAAAAGGCATTGGCCCTTGGACGGTAAATTATGCAAAGCTTCGCGGGCAAAGTCAGCCAGATATATTACTTGCAGGCGACTTGGGGGTGAAAAAAGCACAAATGCAGGCAGCCCAGTTCAACAGTGATAGCTGCAGGCCTTTTCGTTCATACTTAACATTTCAATTATGGCAGCAATTATTATGAAGGTACTACAAACCCAGCTCTCAAGTCCGATTGGTAATATTATTATTCAAGCGAACGATGAAGGTATTAGTTATGTCGGTTTTTATCCACCGAAAAACTATCCAGAATTTCCATTAACACAGATTAAAAATAAGCATGTTCTTACCTGTGTTAAGCAATTAAGTGAGTATTTTGTAGGTACACGGCAAGTATTTTCTATAACTTTAGCAACCCAAGGTACACCATTTCAACACGCTGTATGGCAAGCATTATTAAGTGTTCCTTTTGGGATCACTAAAACTTATGGTGATATTGCTACGTCCTTAAGTAACCCTAAAGCAGTGCGTGCCGTTGGGGCCGCCAATGGCAAAAATCCAATTAGTATTATTGTGCCATGCCATCGTATTATTGGTGCTGATGGCAAGCTAACTGGATATGCCGGAGGTTTAGAGCGCAAACACTGGTTACTTGAGCATGAAGGGATCATCTAAAAGTTTTGGTGGTGCCTAAAAAATTTATTTTTAAGTCTACACTTTACAGTCCCGCACTTAAGGATTGAGGCTAAATTAAAAAAATAAAAGCGTTAGTCAAACGGGCGCCGAGCAGTGATATTCGTTACTTGGTGTAATTTGCTATCTACAGTAGTCATTGCTAAGCCAACAAGTTTGGAAAACTTTAAGTAAGTAAGATAATGCTAAATTGCATGCTGAACACCTTAATAAAATGAATCAAGTAGCCAGTATTGGTGGTTATTAAGGTACACTCTCAAGGAAGGATATTTATTGCGGGTAAAAGGGTGATGTTCAATCAAGATTGAGGTAGCATTAGCGCACTTTTTCAGGGTAGGCACTTTCATGGCTCAGCTGTATTTTTATTATTCTGCGATGAATGCAGGAAAATCAACCACTTTGTTGCAATCTGCATTTAATTACCGCGAACGCGGCATGGAACCTATTATATTAACTGCTGCTATCGACGATAGATCTGGTATAGGTACGGTTTCATCGCGAATTGGCTTGCAGGCTCAAGCGCATATTTTCGATGCCGACAAAGATGTATTTGAGCTTGTTAAGACGCTAAATCAGGAGCAAAAGCGACATTGTGTACTCGTTGATGAATGTCAGTTTTTGTCCAAAAAACAAGTAATGCAATTAACCGATGTGGTGGATGAACTGCGTATTCCGGTATTATGCTATGGCTTGCGTAATGACTTTAGAGGCGAACTGTTTAGCGGCTCACACTACTTATTAGCTTGGGCTGATAAGCTGATTGAGCTTAAAACAGTGTGTCATTGCGGTCGTAAAGCCAACCATGTACTGCGTACAGATGAGCTAGGCAATGCTATTTCCGATGGTAATCAAGTTGAGATTGGCGGCAATGATCGCTATGTGTCAGTTTGCCGCAAACATTATAAAGCCGCGTTAAACCTCTGTCGCTAATGCTTTTATAAAGCTATTTATGTCTTCTTTAGTAATATCTAAATGGGTTACTAAACGAAGTGGTTTGTCCGGTGAAAGCAGTATGTTTTGTTTTATTAAATTGTTACAAATAGTTTTTAAATCAATGCATTGATCTACATCCGCGAACACAATATTGGTTTCTACGCGAGCTAGGTCAACATTAAACCCCGCTATGGTATTTAACTGACTTGCAAGGTACGAGGCGTTGCGATGATCATCGTTTAAGCGGCTTACATTATGTTCCAGCGCAAATTGTCCTGCAGCGGCTAACATGCCGGCTTGGCGCATACCGCCACCAAGCACTTTACGCCAACGCCGGGCTTTATTTATAAGTGCTTCACTACCAAGTAACACAGAGCCAACCGGTGCACCAAGCCCTTTTGATAAGCAGATCGAAACAGAGTCAAAGCAATTAGTGATTTGAGTTATATCAACCTTTAACTTTACTGCTGCGTTATATGCACGTGCGCCGTCAAGGTGCAGTGCTAACTGATGTTCATCAACAAACTTTCGTGCTGCTTTTAAATAGCTCAGAGGAAGCACTTGGCCGCCAATAGTATTTTCAAGGCTTAGCAGTTTAGTTTTAGCAAAGTGGAAGTCATCTGATTTAATCGCTGCTTTTACTTTTTCTAAGCACAGCGTGCCGTCAGTTTCGTTTTCAATTGGCTGAGGCTGAATTGAACCAAGCACCGCCGCTCCACCGCCTTCAAACTTATAGTTGTGGGCGCGTTGCCCACAAATATACTCATCGCCTCGTTCGCAATGAGCCATTAAAGCAAGTAAGTTAGCTTGTGTGCCGGAACTGCAAAATAATGCAGCCGCAAAACCGTGTCGCTTGGCTGCAAACTGTTCTAGGGCATTAACACTTGTATCGTCGCCGTAAACATCGTCTCCAACAGGGGCACTAAACATAATATTACGCATTTGTGTTGAAGGTTGAGTAACAGTATCCGAGCGAAAATCAATCATTATTACCTCTTATTCAAATCTCTTATAAATTTATCATACAAAATCTTGGCTAATTTCCTGACGAGTGGCTTCATCAAAGTAACTCCAGGCAATAAAGCGACTCACTTTAACGCCTTGCGCCATTTCAATCACTTTTACTGTTGCCACAGGGAGCTTTTTGAGTGCTACTCGTAGTGCATTAATAGTTTCTTTTTTTGATACTAACGAGGTAAACCAGATGCATTGCTCAGAAAATTGCTCGCTTTGCTCAATCATATTAGTAATAAACTGTTGCTCACCACCTTCGCACCAAAGCTCATTATGTTGGCCACCAAAATTAAGTGTTGATTTTGGCTTAACACCCAGCTTGTGCCATTTTCTTTCGCTACTCTGTGTTGCTGCTGCTGCACTGGCGTGAAAAGGCGGGTTACATAAAGTTAGATGAAATAAGTCTTTATCGTTAATTATACCCGTGAAAATATGTTCAGGATTTTTTTGCTGCCTGATGGTTATTTTACGTTGGTTAAGTTGCGCTAGCTGTTTTGCCATTTTGATAGATACGGGGTCTATATCAGAGCCAGCAAATTGCCACTGGTATTCAAAGCTTCCAGTGAGCGGATAAACTAAGTTTGCACCAGTGCCAATATCGAGTACTTTTATCTGTTTACCGGTAGGGATAACGCCATTGTTATCATCAGCTAACAGATCGGCTAAGTAGTGAATGTAGTCAACACGCCCTGGAATAGGTGGGCATAAATAGCCTTCAGGGATATCCCAAAAATCAACATTATAGTAGCTTTTTAGCAGTGCTTGATTAAGCATTTTAACTGCTTTGGCATCACTAAAATCAATACTAGTATCGCCTGCTTTATTAACGAGTAACCACTTCGCTAGCTCGGGAAGCTGTTTAACTAAATAAGAAAAATCATAGCCATTTAAATGGCGATTTCGAGGATGCATTGCAGGCGCTGATGAGGTCATTGACGTAACACTGAAAAATAAAAAACAATGATAGCAAAAAATAGTCGTTGGTATGTAGGGTTCTTTTCCAATAAAGTTAAATGAATCTACCGTGCGTAGGTAGTTTCTTGCTTATTATCAATTTTACTTATGCAAAATAAAGCGTATGTAAAAATAGCCCAACACTGGTAGGATGAGATTGATCTGACAATAATAAGGTGGTTTATGACTGTTTCTCAGCAATCTGTATTTATCAGGCTCGATGAAGGGCAAACGTTACATTTACGACGGATAGTTGGTGATAACACAAGTGGCCCTGCGGTACTTTTTTTACATGGTGCGGTGGAAAACGGGAAAATATTCTACACCGAGAGTAATAAAGGCTTAGCCCCATTTTTAGCTGAGCACGGTTATATTTGCTACGTGGCGGACTTACGTGGCCGCGGGCAGAGTAAACCCGCTATTTCAAAACATACTAAATACGGGCAAACAGAATCGATAGTTGAAGATATACCTGCTTTCATTAACAAGATTACCGAGTTGGAAAATAGGCCTGCTAAGTACTGGGTTGCTCATTCGTGGGGCGGTGTGTTGATGAATAGCGCGTTCGCGCGTTTTCCACAGTATATTGATGATGTTAATGCGTGTGTTTACTTTGGTAGCAAACGTTCTTTGTATAACCACCATCCTAAAAAGTACCTGCAAGGCAATCTCATTTGGTACATGCTTGCACCGCTGTTAGCTAAAAAATATGGGTTTCTACCGGCAAAGAAGCTTAAGTGGGGCAGTGATGATGAAAGTATAAAGTCGCATTTTCAAAGTATGCAATGGGCTAAACGAAAACCTTGGGTGGATAGCGATGATGGTTTTAATTACACCAAAGCACTTAGTCAACTTACGTTACCGCCCACTTTACATATTGCCGGTGTGCGCGATAAAGCCTTAGCGCAGCCTATTGATATTGAAAAGTTTATGAATGAATCAGGGCAAGGTATACAAACCATGAATATTTATGGTCGAAAACAAGGCCATAAATTTGATTACGACCACATAAATATGCTGACCCATCCAAAAGCAAGGGATGACCAATTTATAGATTTGCTTAATTGGTTTGAGACTCATTCAGCAATGAATTAATGGTTGCTCCAAAGCGCTTCCATTTATCTACCGCTTTATTATTAATAGGCTCACGTACAGCTGCTTTACTTAATGTGCTAACCCCTTTTTTTGAATTATAAAAATTGAGCATTTCAGCATTGTACTCAGCCCCTAAGAACGTAAGTAGCTTGGTTAGTTCATCTTTTGGGGCGTCTACCAGCTGCTCATACTGTAGTGTGAAAATGCTTTTATCTAGATGCGTACGCCAGTGCGCCATCAGCATTTGTGCTAAGTCGTAATAATATTTAAATTCACTTATTGAGCAAAAATAAGGCTCATTTTCAGCAAAATAATTACTATATACTGACCAAGCGATGGCCTTGAATTCGCGATCCATATAAATAAATTTTGCATCAGGAAATAATACGTAAATTAACCCTAGAGTTTGATAATTAGCGGGTAGCTTATTAATCATATAAGGGCGAATAGTGGTTGGTTTTGTTAGTTGCTGTATATAAATATCTCGGGCTTTTTTGATCAGCGGTTGCGTTAATTTTGCCAAGCATGCAGGGTATGGTATTTGTGTTTGTTGCTCTATAAATGCCACTACCTTACTGCTAATACTGTTATCTTCTCCAAGGCTGGCAAAATCATCGTGGTTTAACAGCATTTGTTCGATGAGGGTGGAACCACTACGCGGCATACCGATAATAAAAACGGGGGTAATTGTTTCTTTAATGCGAGGGGTTGCTTGGTTTAAAAAGTCGCTACCGTTAGTATCAATAATTTTCTGATAAAAAGGAGCAAGTTCTGCAGTATTTAATTGGCTGAGTTGTAGCTGTAATTTATTGGCCAGTTTATAATAATTTTCCGCTTGGTCAATATCGTTAAGTTGGTCATAGCTTTTTGCTAAGGCGTAATAGCAAACCATTTTTAAATGTAAGTTATTAGTTTGGGTTAATAGGTGGTGCAAGTCGCTTATGTAGTTATGTTCTTTATCAAATCGACCAAGCTGTACAAGTTCAAATAAAAGGTACGCAGTGACCGGGTATAATCCCAAGGTAAGCGCATGCGAAAAAGTGGCTTGGGCTTTGTCTAACTCACCATATGTTAAATAATGTTGAGCTAAATAGTAATGAGGCTCGGGATTATGTTTGGCAAGGCTTTTGGCATATTTTAAAACAGTTAATGCATCCGTGGGGGAGTCAACACCATTAAACGCATCCGCTAAGGCATATAGTGGCTCCAGCATTTGCGGGAGTCGTTCACAAGCTCGTTGAAGTAAATAAACCGCAGCATCAAAGCGCTCCACCCTAAGTGCTATCCGCCCTAAACCAAATAGTGCTTCACCACTTTGTGGATTGGCATCAAGTAAGGCTTTAAAATTGAACTCTGCTTCTTTTAGTTTGTTATCAGCAAGCAGTTGATTGGCTTTTTTTAGTAGCATACGTCACTGTATTTTATTATTTTAATTACTTTTACTATAAAACGAAAAAAGCGAAATGTGAAAGTGTTACTTTCTACATTTCGCTTAGTTTTCGAATTTACGATTGTTTAAAGTTATTTAAAACGAGTAGGTTGCTTTTACGTAGTAGAAACCACCGTTAATACCATAAGGTGAAGTTTCGTAGTATTTACCACCGAAGCTGTCGCTTGGGATGCCTGCTGAATCTTCAAAATCAAGTGGTTCTGCATCTTGATCCAGTAGATTTTGTGCACCAACAGAAAAGCTAATTGAATCGTTTAAGAAATATGTCACTTCTGCGTCTAATGTTACAGCAGCATCAGCCATTTTAGCCGTATCATCAAAATCAACGTGCACACCTTGATATTCGCCAAAGTAGTTTAAGCGGGTAAATGCAGAAAAGCTATCCCATTGTTGTGCCCAACTCAGCGTACCACGATGATTAGGTAAGTCATTTTCTAAACGACTTACTTTAAACGGGCCGGTAATATCGGTTGAGCGAGTAACTTCGGTTTCATTCCAGTTATAAGCAAAGCTAAAGGTTGAGCTACCACCGAGTAAATCGGTTGCGTAGTTAGCTACAAAATCAACACCTTGAGTGGTGGTATCAAAATCATTAGTAAAAAAGCTTACTTGCGCTAAGTTTTGTACATTGGATACACCTGAGTCTTCAAGGGTGTCTTTATCATCTTGGCTTAGTGTAATTTTTTCTGATTGACTAATACGATCATCAACCTGAATATTATAATAATCAAGAGTTAAGAATATATCGCCAAGCGTATATACAGCACCAAAGGTATAGCTTTGTGATTCTTCTGGTTCAAGCTCTGTGCCACCTAGTTGGATCGCAATTGGGTTAGTAGGTGGTAATAGTGCTGAATCAACCAAAATACCACTACTTAAGTTAGTTTGTACGTTACTTACATTAGCTTGGCCAACAGTTGGTGCACGGAAACCCGTACTAATTGAGCCGCGTACATTTAGGTCTTCAGTTAAATAGTATTGACCCATAAGCTTGTAGTTAACAGTTGAACCAAATGTATCGTAATCTTCATAGCGAAGTGCAAGGCCCATTAAGAAGTCTTCAGTAAAGGGCGCTTCAATATCGACATAGGCCGCGTAGTTACGACGAGTATATTCACCAGCATCTGACGGTTTAAAGCCAGGGAAGCCGTTTGAGCCAATGCTAAAACCTTGATCTGTTAATGGCCCGGCTATAAATGCTGATTCATCACCTGAGGTTACAGTAAACGTTTCTTCATGCCATTCAAGACCACCGGCTACGTTTACTTCATAAGCGAGACCAAAGTCATAGGCTTTACTTAGGTCAAAGTTAAAGTTTTTCTCAAGTTGTGAGTATTTACCTGGGCTAAAGTCACGAGGGCTTTCAGGCCCAAGTGATGAATTTAAAGTGTCATAAATGAAATAGCGTGATTCATTAAGCCCAACGGTACCGCTTAAGTCGTAGTAAACGCCTTCCAGGAAGCCACCGGTGAATTCACCTTTAGTTCCCATAGTAAGTGATGTATCAGTAATGTTACCACCAAAGTTAGGAGTAAAGCCGCCTGGTAGAGTCTCATTAAATGCAAAGCAATCTGGATTATTAGCAACTTGGTTAATATAATCGGGGTTTTCTAAAACGTTGTCACCAATAGCAATATTGGTCGGGCAGTTGCCACTCATATCACCAGTTAAATCACCAACTAACAGTGTCTCGCCGCCATCATTTGAATATACACCTGGGCGAGTGTGCGGATTACGGTAATAGAAACCACCGCGAACGTCTCGCTCTGAGTAGTTACCAAACATATAAAACTCAGAGTCATCAGTTAATGCTAAACCGACATTACCAAAAATTGAGATGTCGTCATCAACATCAGGTGCGCCCCATACTTGAGCAATGGGTGCAATATCTGGAACACCTGCGGTTTCAAGTGCTGCAGCGTCTGAGCGCTGTACTGAGCGACTTGTTGCATCTGCTGTTTTGTATTGAAAGCTTAAGTTAGCAAAGCCGTTATCTGTAAAAGGTAAACCGATGTTACCTGAAATCTGTGTAGTATCGCCGTCGCCCTCGTAGTATTCACCTTGACGTACTTCTAATGTACCGCCCTCGGAGGCGTCTTTAAGTACAAAGTTCATAACACCCGCAATCGCGTCAGAGCCATATTGTGCGGCTGCACCATCACGCAGAACTTCAACTTGCTTAAGGGCGATACTTGGAATAACCGAGATATCAGCACCTTGTGCACCATCATTAATCCCGCCACCTAAAAAGGCAATAACCGATGCACGGTGACGGCGCTTGCCATTTAAAAGCACTAATGTATTGTCTGATGGTAAACCACGCAAATTTGCAGGGCGCACAAGAGAGGCCGCATCACTAATGGGCATTTGGTGCACATTTAAAGATGGAATAGCACCTTTTAATAGTTCTAGCATATCGGTGTTGCCCGATTTAGCCAGCTCCTCGCCGCCTATGATATCAATAGGTACGGGTGAATCCCCAATTGAGCGAGGTGCAGAGCGCGTACCAACAACGGCTATTTTTTCTACATTTTTGTTAACTGTTGTGGTTTCGCTTTCTTCGTCTGCTGCAAATACTGAGCCTGACATAAATAAGCCGGCGGTGGTGCTTGCCAACGCAAATTTAATTGCTTGGTTGAGCTTGTTGCTTTGTAGTTTCATTCTGACTTTCCCCAGTTAGAATTAATATATTTTTGCTTGTATATGACGCGACAACTGATGTAAAAGGTTGTCACGTTAATCTTTTACATCAGCTTGTTAAAATAATATGCAAATTGTTAATGAGCGGTGTTTTTTTTGAAATTAATATAGAGGAAAATCAAATTTGCTAGTACACAACTGATGACTAGCGTTTTTTTATAAGAGAACATTAAATAAAATAAAAGTCAGGCTATTTAGATGTTTAAGAAGAGAATATTTTAGTTAAAAAAATTTAAATTGGATGGTTATATGAGCTTAATACGAGCATATTAGATATATACTCAAGCGACTTATATAAATTTACTTTAACTCATTTATTGGTCGGTATGATAATTACTAATGCTGCAAATTTTCGCGGGTTTGTCTCATATATATGGGCAGCAATTTCATTCGCGCATAGAGATTAAATTTTAGCGGGCAGAGTAAGTATATTGAGGATAAGGTAAATTCTGCTTTGTGAACCTAGATGGCTGTGTGAAAATAGTATTATGCGATTATATAAAGTGATACATAGAGCGCCTTTTCGGGTTGCAAAGATCAGTAGCAAGCGCCAACAATTGCGCTTTAAGCGTGCTATGGTCGCATTAAAAATCGCCCTTGCTCAAGAGAAGAAAGAAACCCGAGAAATGCTGTCAATTTATCGCCGCTATACGCAAGGCACTTCATCTAAGCAAGAGTTACAGATTGCGAATGAACAATTTGTTGATATTTTAAAAGGCTTAGGTCTGGGTGTCTTTGCCGTTTTACCGTTTGCACCAGTAACCATTCCTTTAGTTGTAAAATTGGGTAAATGGGTAGGGGTGGATGTATTACCCAGTTCGTTCAATATTAATAAACCACTTAAAGAAATTGACCGTCAAGTTGCAGAGGAAGATAAAAAAGACAACTCCTCAGATCAGTAAACTATAATCTAAACTATCTTAAGCAGGACCTAAACAAAGCCAAACTATACCTTTTAGTAATGGTTATTGTTATGCTAGTGACTCATTCTACTTTAATAAGAGTCATTTAATGAGTGCATTGATCTGTAATACATCTGCTGGAATTCCATTATCTTTTATCGTTAAGAGTGAGCAAGCTCAGTGGCAAGCGCAGCAGAGTGATTTTTTACGAAACTGGCTGGACAATACTGATTTTAAAACGTCAGGTTTATCATTAGTTGCGAACTCTCAAACTGGAGAGCTTGAACACGTATACTGTTTAGTTAATAGTTTGGACGATTTTTGGTTAGCAGGCGATTTAGCCACAAAACTACCTGCTGGGTGTTATCAAGTTCAAGAGTGCGAGCAGCAGCTTGAACAAATCGCGCTGGGCTTTATGCTCGGTGGTTATGAATTCAGTGAATATAAAGCAACAGTTGCTGGTAAAGCACAGCTTGCAATTAGTGATAAAACCTTATTTAACAAGCTAACGCAGCAAGCGAATGCGATTAACCTAGTTCGTGACTTAGTTAATACGCCGGCAGCTGACATGATGCCTCAACATTTATCGCAAGTCATGAGTGACTTAGCAGACACGTTTGATGGTGAGTTTAGTGAATGGGTTGGCGATGAGCTGTTAGAGCAAAATTACCCTACGATTCATATGGTCGGTCGTGCCAGTGAAAATAAGCCACGTTTACTCGATTTACGTTGGGGCGCACCAGATGCTCCGCAAATAACTTTAGTGGGTAAAGGTGTTTGTTTTGACTCAGGTGGTCTTGATTTAAAACCAAGTTCTGGCATGCGTAATATGAAAAAAGACATGGGCGGCGCGGCGCACGTGATTGGTTTAGCACAGCTCATTATGGCTGCTAATTTACCTATTCGCCTGCGAGTACTCGTTCCTGCGGTTGAAAACGCGGTTTCACGCAACGCATTTCGTCCAGGGGATGTGATAAAAACTCGTAAAGGCATTATGGTCGAAATAGACAATACCGATGCTGAAGGGCGTTTAGTATTGTGTGATGCACTAAGCGAAGCACAAAACGATGATCCACAACTTATTATTGATTTTGCGACGCTCACTGGAGCTTGCCGTGTGGCATTAGGAACTGAACTACCTGGGTTTTTCTCAACCGACCGTAATGTGGCTAATGGTATTTTTGATGCAGGTAATCAAGTAAGCGACCCTGTATGGCAGTTACCGTTATTTGAGCAATATAAAAACTTATTAAAAAGTGATGTGGCTGATATGGCAAACTGTGCAAGCACCCCTTTAGGCGGTGCAATTACTGCAGCACTTTACTTAAAAGAGTTTGTCGAGCCAACAACACCATGGGTACATTTTGATGTTATGGCTTGGAATACGCGTGCTTTACCTGGGCGCCCTGTTGGTGGTGAAGCGCTAGGTATTCGAGCGGTATTTGACTATTTACAAAATCGTTTTTAATTAACGGCTTTAGTTTTAAGCCCAAGTTATTTAAAAAGGCTTTATGAATATGTAGTAAATCATCGGGAGCGGCGAAAAAACGTTTCCCGATGATTTTATCTTCTTATATTCTGATTTATTCCACCTTCAGCCATTTACTTTATAAGTGCGCTTTAGGAGATAAATAACCAGTAATAGTATTGCTATTGTTATATAAATAAGTAATAAAAGGTGCTTAACCTGTACCTTTACACGCCGCCACAGCTGGTGCAACAAGCTCAAGGCCCGTTTTATCACAAGGCGGTAAGACGGCATCACTTGTATTAATAGGAGTAATACGCTCCCCCCATTTAATATAGCTGGCAGCCCATGTTAAACCTGCACCAAATGCAGCTGACATAATGTTCGCATGGGGCTTTATTAAGCCTTGCTCTACGGCTTCACAAAGTGCAATAGCGATAGTGGCCGCTGAGGTATTACCATAATCAGCAATATTAACCATCACTTTTTCATCTGGCACTTTTAAGCGTTGTTGAATCGCTTGAATAATACGTAAGTTAGCTTGATGAGGAACTAGTACATCGATTTCATCTAAACTTAAATTTGCTTGTTTTAGTACATCATCAGAGGCTTCGCTCATACCTTTAACGGCTCGTTTAAATATCTCACGACCCTCAAATAATAAATCAGAGGGCCCTGCTGGTGCGTATTTGTCGATATCACTGCCAAAGTTAGTAATATGCAGAATATCACGTTCTTCGCTATCACAGCCCGTTTTAGTCGCCAATAAACCCGCTGGTGTATCTGCGGCTTCAAGTACCACAGCGCCACCGCCATCACCAAATAAAACGGCGCTGTCGCGGCGGTCCCAATTGATATACCAAGTCATTCTTTCTGCTGCAATAACAACTGCTTTTTTTATCATGCCTGCGTTAATTTGTGCGGTGGCTGCTTGTAGTGCGTATAAAAAACCAGAGCACGCAGCGTTAGTATCCATTGCAGCCGCGCCTGTTGCGCCGATATTTTTTTGCACCAGTGATGCGGTATTTGCCACCATGGTCGAAGGTGAACAAGTAGCAAGCAATACTAAGTCTATGTCTTTGCCCTCAATACCCGCACAAGCTAGCGCGTGTTTTGCAGCGACTGTGGCAAGTTCTGCGGTACTTACATGGCTAACTCTTCGAGCTTTGATCCCTGTGCGAGAGGTGATCCATTCGTCATTAGTGTCTACTAACTGGCTGATCTCATCGTTGGTAATACGAGCTGGTGGAATGCATTTACCCCAACCTGTTATGTGTGCGTATGACATAGTGTGTTCTCTTTAAAGTGGTCTGACATCTGTCGCTAATATGTTGAGTTATACCAAAAATAGCCAACAAAAACTAGTTTGTAGAAACGCTTACATCGTAATTAATGGTAATTACCTGCAAGTTGTTTAGTCAATGGTAGTAGATAAAAGGGCTGAGCATGAAGCTTAATGTAATTATAATCGTATTATTAATTGGCATATTACGCGCAGCTCAATTAGCTAAGGCCGATCAAACTTGAGTTATTTCTGTCGGTAAGTTGCTTACGGGTAAATACTTAACTTTTAAAAAAAACAACAGACAATTATATCTACAATCTATACTAGATGCGGGGTTACTTAAGTGCGTGATCTTGGCTTTTGCTACAGCATGAGATGATATTGCGTTTGGCACTGATTCTGGGGCACCTCCGCATGGTTTAAATGCAGATGAATTTTTGTTTCTAAGAAAATATGGTAAAAGTACTAACCAAGCAGATATTATCAGCGTTAATGGCTTCTCACTTGGTAATATCAACGAACTAAAAAATGTGCCGTTTGTAATGAAAACAGGGCAAGTCTATAAGCGTTAAACCCGGAGATACTATGAGTAGCAAAATAAAGGCATCGTTATTTAATCACCTTGTCGATGCGCAAAGGCAATTGCTTGAGCCTGAGGTAAGACAATCCACCCAAGCACTGGATGATTTACTTGATGATGATTTTATTGAGATTACAGCAAATGGTACATCGTTTAATAAGTTTCAAGTACTGACCCGTTTACCGACCGAAGTTGTCCCCCAGTTTTATAATCAGCATTTTAAAGGGCGAATGCTTAGCGAAACGATTGCTCAGTTAAGTTATCAAGCGGCTTTTAGGCGTTCTGCATGGGCCGAATTTAATTATTCAGTACGTATGTCGCTTTGGCGATTTGATGGAAAAAAGTGGAAAGTGGTATTTCATCAAGGCACGATATGCGAACAGTTTGCCATTTCAATGGATGATGATTAAGCGTTCAATATAGCGTATTATAACGTCACTTATGAACTTTTTATAATTTAGCTATGGCGTTTTTAATGCAGGCCGACCCTGCGATCAGTCGTTTATTGATGCTTAGAAGTGGCGCGATAGCCGTGCAATTTTTCGCGGTACTTGCGGTGTATTTGTTACTTGACCGGCAAATTCATCTATTACCCTTATTAGGTGTGATTGGTGTTGAGTCATTATTTCAGGTCGGTAGTATTTTTGCATATCGAAATGTTAGCCAAGCAAAGCCAATAGGCATGTTGTTACAACTGAGTGCCGATGTACTTTTTTTAGCCTTGTTGTTGTCACTAAGTGGCGGGGCTACGAATGCATTCGTGTCATTATTGTTATTGCCGATTATGATTGCAGCAGTTACGGTTAACAGCAAAGGCCTAGCTTATATAGCGATACTTGCTATTGTAGCTTACACTTTATTGTTATTTAAAATGCCGCATCATGCTATGCATCAAACGGACATGGCGAGTCATTTTGTGGGTATGTGGGTTAATTTTGTGGTTAGTGCCATTGTAATCGCGCTGGTTATTGGCACCATGAACCGCGCGTTATATCACCGTGAACGCGCTATTTCAAAAGCCCGTGAGGCTCAATTACGTAATGAACAGTTAGTTACCTTAGATGGCGCCGCAGCACAAATTACTCATCAATTAGCAACGCCAATTGCAAACTTACAATTACTATTTGAAGAATTAGTAGAAGACGCCCCTGATAACCTGACAGTAAAAGAAATGGCTCAACCACTTAAGCAATGTGCAGCTCAACTAGCTGGCTTTAGAAAGCTGTCTGAAAGTCTGCGGGTACAAAGTGACATTGCATCTATGAGCTTACATGAACTACAGCAACAAATTAGCGACAGCATGTTGTTACAGTATCCAAGCCAAACACTAACGTGGCTAACTGAAGCCCCTCATTATAAAGTGTATAGCGATCCTATGTTGCTGCCTGCTATTTTGAACTTGCTGCAAAATGCCGCGATGGCCAACAAAAAAGCGGATAAAAATTCTATTGAGTTAAGTTGGGACAGTATTTCTGAAAAGTCATCCAATATTCCTTCAACAGTGAGTTTATTAATTCGCGATTTTGGAATGGGATTTTCTGAGCAGCAACTGAGCCAGTTAGGTGGTCAGCTAATGCCCAGTGATAATGGGATGGGGCTTGCTGTTCTTTTATCAAATGTGACTTTTGAGCGTCTAAAAGGATCGCTTACTTTATTTAACCATAAAGAAGTTGGGGCGCTTGCTAAAGTGAAATTAGTAATTGTAGAGGACGATAATTCGTAATGAATGAAATGAAGTTACTTATCATCGAAGATGACATCAATCTTGCTGCTACCTTATCTCGGCGTTTAACCAAGTTAGGGTATGAATGTAAAGTGGCTCATAATTGCACTGATGCGCTTGATATAGCGAATGCATTTTTACCCTCACATGTACTGTTGGATATGAAACTTGATCAAGATAATGGTTTAACGCTTATCGCACCTTTACGCCGCTGTCTTTTTGGGGCGCAAATAGTATTACTTACAGGCTTTGCAAGTATTGCTAGTGCAGTCGAGGCAATGCGCTTAGGAGCAGATGACTATCTTACTAAACCTGTTGATATGGCGTCATTGAGCCAAGCTTTGACGGGCGTCAAAAGTAGTTCAGTACCGACTCAAATGATACAAAATAAAGTAATGTCGCCAGAACGATTAGAGTGGGAACATATCCAGCAGGTACTACAAAGTAACCACGGTAATATTTCTGTTACTGCTCGGAAATTAAATATGCATCGACGTACGCTACAACGTAAATTGCAAAAAAAGCCAGTGCAGCAATAACGCCTGTTATTAGTTTTCCTTCGGCTTTTGTAGTCAAACGCACAAGTAGGGCACCTTAAAGCGCTATCGGTTAGTTTATCTAAGTAAACCTATAAGGGTCATTTACAGTGACTTCGAGAATCTAATTTATTATGTAGAATCGTACTTATTGATTCATCTACGCTTGATCTTTTAGCAGTATTTTTTGCAGCTCTTTCTTTTTTTGCTTGGTTTATGTTGGGTAGCAACTGCATTTAGGAGCGTTACGTTTTTGAGCACCCGCAATTGAACCTGTTTTTAGTCAACGCGGGTAATCATATTTTATAATTTACGCTAATGGGGCTGGTATTGGGGTTGTGGCCTTAAGTTTGTTACCATAATAAGTGTTTTAAACTTTTAAGTGGTTATATTTTATGGCAAAACCCAATAAAAAGGGGCCAACTAAAACTGTTGATATATTTTGCGGGCAATGCAAAACTCAACTTTTTAAATATCGTAAAGGTGGCAAAGGTGCCTTGGTAAAATGCTTTATTGAGCGAATTAGCCAAGACTTTACAACTGAAATAGGCATATGCCCAAAGTGTACACGCCCTTTTGCTCGCCAAACTATGATCCGCGGTACCCCGGCTCTTAAAATTATCGGTGGTAAAGTAACTCATAAGTAGCGGACATTTATCCTCGTTTTGCCTTCCTAAATTGCTAGAATCTGCGGCTTGCTGTTTCAATGATTGAAAACAACCCTCCCCATGGAGTGGGCCAGTATTGTGGGTTTACAAATACAATTGAAATAAATGGATAAGGGAACCCTTCGTGATTGCACTTTTGTTTGATATTATTGGTATGACTGGTACTTTTTTAGTGGTTGGCGCATTTTTTATGCTGCAACTAGGTAAAGCTAATGCCACCAGTTTGCTATACAACATGATGAATTTAATTGGTGCCATACTATTGCTTATTAGCCTTTGTTACAATTTTAACTTAGCAAGCTTTGTAATTGAAATATTTTGGATTGCAGCGTCAATTATTGGGCTCTTCAACTATATTCAAAATAAGCGCCGAGCGGCAGCGTTACAGGTTTAATGCTCACTATTTTTTATAATATAAAAAATAGTGACGTGAATTTAATCATGGCGGCAAAATGTGCCGTCATTTAATTTAGTTACATCATCCCCCAAATCTCAATTCCACTTTTATGCGAGTTTAAAGCTTCGCAAGCACTATTATATAACGATAAAATAAATCAACAGAGAC